>CAIYPU010000018.1 GCA_903928225.1 uncultured Chlorobiaceae bacterium | reverse complement strand
GAACATCCTCGGGTGCACAGCCGCATTTGAGCCATACGCCTTCAACCGATCCAGTTACGGTTTCGCATCGTACTTCTACAGGGAAAAGGGGAGGAATTCCGGCAAGGAACTTCAGCAGACCTACAGCAACCTGCCCTATTTTTTCTGGGACTGGTACCAGATTCCCCGTGAACTCGGCCATGAAGAGTGGAGTGAGCCCTATTTCGATGAAGGAGGGGCCAACCAGCTGCTGACGACCTGCTCGGTCCCTTTTTATGAGAAAAGAGATGGTAAACGCCGCATCAGGGGCATCGTGACAGCCGATATCACCCTCAACTCCCTGATGGAGCTTATTTCGTCAGTGAGAATTCTCAGGACTGGCTATGCGGCACTTTTTTCCAGGCAGGGTATGGTCCTTGCCCATCCGTTGAAGAACGCGGTCCTGAACGAGACATTTTTCAGTCTTGCCGAGTCACGTCGCGATTTCTGGCTGAGAACCATAGGAAAGCAGATGATAAGCGGGAAGAGCGGTTTTGTAAACTGCACGAACTTGCTGGGCAAGAGGAGCTGGCTTTACTATGCTCCTATCCGCTCGACCGGCTGGAGCCTCGCGGTTGTTTTTCCGGAAGATGAACTGATGGAAAACGTATGGAACCTTACCGTTGTCATGGCTTTTATCGGTTTTTCGGGCATCGCACTGCTCTCCCTGACCGTTTTTCTCATTGCCCGTTCGATCACCCGTCCTCTGACAGCGCTTGCCGCCACGAGCCGCACGATCGCCGATGGCAATTTCGACCTGGAGTTGCCGAAGGTCAAGATCTTCGACGAAGTGGGCGTACTGACTTCGTCATTCCAGTCCATGATAACCTCGCTGAAGGAATATATCAGGAACCTGACGGAAACAACGGCGGCAAAGGAGCGGATTCAGAGCGAGCTGAAACTGGCGAAAGATATACAGGCCAGCCTGTTGCCGCGGATTTTCCCGCCGTTTCCGGAACGGCCCGAATTCGATATTTATGCCCTCATGCACCCTGCCAAGGAGGTCGGCGGAGACTTCTACGATTTCTTTTTCATAGATGACAACCACCTCTGTTTTCTTGTTGCAGACGTGGCGGACAAGGGAGTGCCGGCAGCACTGTACATGATGGTGGCAAAAACCCTTCTGAAATCAGAGGGGCAGCGTCTGGGCGAACCCGGAAAGATTTTATACCATGTCAACAACATTCTTGCCGAGGATAACGAGAGCAGCATGTTTGCAACCGTTTTCTGCGGGATTCTCGATACGGCGACCGGGGAAGTGCGTTTTTCGAATGCCGGTCACAATCCTCCGATACTCATCCGGTCCGGAGAGGTTTCTTTCATGGGTTCGACTCCCGGCATGGTGCTTGGCCCGATAAAGAATGCGCCTTTTACGACTGGAAGCATAATGCTCAACCCCGGGGATTCGCTGCTTCTCTATACCGATGGTGTTACCGAGGCCATTGACCGGAAATGCGATTTTTTCAGTGAAAAAAGGCTGCTGTCATTTGTACGGCAAGTGACTTTTTCGGACAGTCAGACGATGGTCCTGGCCGTCAGGGAGGAACTGCTCCGTTTTTCTCAGGGGGTGGAGCAGTCCGATGACATCACGTTGCTTTCCGTGATCTATCGCGGCTTGCCGTGAACCGTTGTTTTTTATTCGCCTTGCAATGATTAATGGTATATATTTGAATGATTTTTAAGTAATTGGATTGCGTTGGTATTCAGCGTTTCTGTTCCAGCTATGAAACATGATCCGCCAAAACAGCCAGCAGGAGGATCTCATGGCAATTAATCGTGCAACGTTGCTGATGATCCTGGCAATGCTTTTGCCCGTTGCGTTGACAGGCTGCAGCAGAAGGGAGACATTCGACCGTCTTGAACAGCTCGAAGGGAAAGAGTTTGCGATTCTTGCCGGAAGTGTCTGCGACAGGCTTGTCCTGGAAAAATTCCCGCATGCGAAATTCCAGTATTTCAATACCGTCGCTGATGAAGTACTCGCACTGCAGACTGGAAAAGTCGATGCTGTTGCGCTGGACGAACCTATACTGAGGGTAATTGCCAAGAGGACCACGGATCTCTATCTTTTTCCCGAACTCATTTCGGCTGACAGATACGGCTATGCCGTCAAACCTGACAATCCCGGACTCAGGGATGCGATCGACCAAACTGTCAATGAGCTGAAGGCAAATGGCAGATATGATGAAATGATGCACCGCTGGTTCTCGGGAAGCGGGGGACAGGTCGAGATTCCCGATCATGTCTCAGATGGCAGGAATGGAGTCCTTAAACTGGGGACGGCACCTGTTACCGAGCCGTTTTCATATGTTGACGGTTCCGGGCGCATTGCAGGGTTCGATATCGAGATGGCCGGCCAGGTCGCCAGGAAACTGGGTAAAAGGCTTGAAGTCGTGAGCATGGATTTCGGAGCGCTTATCCCCGCCCTGGTTTCGAATAAAGTCGATATGATCGGCGCATGTATTATCATAACCGAAGAAAGGGCAAGGAAGGTTCTGTTTTCAGAACCATATTATACCGGCGGAATGGGGGTTATGGTGAAAAAAGCATCTGTTGTTCCATAGTGACGCCCTGACCTGTCAGATGTCAACAGGCATCTTGCCTGTACTCTGAAAGCACGGCTCCTCTTCCGCCACATCAGCAACGCTGAATTCTTGTTATCGATGATAAGAATCGAACATCTTTCCAAGAATTTCGGAAACCTTTCCGTGCTCAGGGATATCTCTGCAGAGATTGAAAAAGGCGAGGTCATTTCAATTATCGGTCCTTCCGGTTCCGGTAAAAGCACCTTCCTGCGATGTGTCAACCTTCTGGATCGTCCAACCTCTGGCAAGATTTCGATCAATGGAGTCAATATTCTCGATCGTCACACCGATGTGGCCAGGGTAAGGCAGAAGATGAACATGGTCTTTCAGGCATTCAACCTCTTTACCCATCTGACCGTATTGGAAAACCTTACGCTTGCACCTGTGAAGCTCCTCGGAAGAAGCCGGCAGGAGGCTGAACGCAAGGGGCATGATCTGCTCAGGCTTATCGGGCTTGGAGAGAAGTCCATGTCATATCCTGACGAGTTGTCCGGCGGACAGAAACAGCGAGTGGCCATTGCCCGCTGCCTTGCGATGGAGCCGGAGATCATCCTGTTCGACGAACCGACATCAGCACTTGACCCGACCATGGTCAGCGAGGTGCTTTCGGTTATCCGGCGTCTTGCAAAAGAGGGGTTGACCATGCTGATCGTCACCCATGAAATGGATTTTGCCAGGGATGTATCAACAAGGGTTTTTTACCTGGACGAAGGTACGATCTACGAGCAGGGAACCCCCGGGGAGATATTCGATAATCCGTGCAAGGAAAAAACGAAAGCCTTCATAAGAAGGCAGCAGAGTCTCTATCAGCGCCTCTTTTCTGCCGATTTCGACCTGTATTCCCTCAATGCGGAGGTGGAAAGTTTCTGCAGCAGGCATCTGGTACCCCTGAAATCAAGACACGACCTCACTCTTCTCATCGAAGAGGTGCTTCAACTGTATTGCGCATCGTCGTCGTCGTTCCCGATCGATATTACGGTCAATTACAGCGAAAAAACCGGGCAGCTCGAACTGCTTCTTGAATCTCCTCCGGGTTCGGCAAATCCACTGGAGCTTCAGGGTGAAGATTATGCCCTTGGTCTCTCGATCATAGGGAACCTGCTGCAGGACCGGAAATTCACGCATTCAGAAAACAGGAACATCCTGAAACTGTATCTCAAGAACCCTTAACAATACATCACCATAATGACAATAGAGACGATCAAGCAAACGTCAGCCCTCGTGGTTGCGGTATCAGGCAGAATGGATGCCGTTACTGCCCCTGAATATGAAAAAAAAATCAACGAGCTGCTCGATAGCGGTGAAGTCAGTTACGTCGTCGATTTCGGCCAGCTTGAGTATATCAGCAGCGCCGGATTGCGTGCCCTGCTTTCCACGACCAGACGGATCAAGGATAAACAGGGCTGCATCCTGCTTGCCAATATCGTAGGGAATGTGAAAGAGGTATTCGAAATGTCCGGGTTTGGAAGTATTTTTCCGGTACACGCAACGGTGGATGAAGCACTGAAAATGTTACCAGGCTGAATGAAAGACCCTGGGTCAGAAATCCGGATATCTGCCGATATCGACAAACTTCCCCTGCTCTGCGGATTTGTCGAAGAGCATTCGGAAGCATCAGGATGCGGCAAGGCAAGGACTAACGGGATGCTTCTTGCTGCTGAGGAGGCTTTTGTCAATATCTGCCGGTATTCCTACCCGAAGGGCCACGGAGAAGTCACGGTTTCGTGCGGCAGAGAGGACAATTTTTTCATTCTTGAATTTATCGATGAAGGTGTCCCTTTCGATATCCTGTCTGCGCCGGAGCCCGATCTGGAACTTGATCTGGATCAGCGTTCGCCCGGAGGACTCGGCATTTTTTTCATACGGCAGATGACCGACCGGCTTTCCTACAGGAGGGTTGTCGGGAGGAATTTCCTCACGATGGCGTTCAACTGCAGATAAAAAATCAGCGGGATTCTTTTTCGCCCAACGGGTTTCATGCCGGAAACATTAACCGGATATCGAAAGCGTCATAGCCGTTTTATTCAGCCTTCATGTGTCCGCAAAGAGAGCAGCATTCCAGATTCATACCCAAGTGAAAAAACAGTGACGAGGGATACTTTCTCATGCTTTCAGCAGGATGGACAGTTTTCTGGTCATTATCGTTTCCGGCACAAACAATTCTCAGGGGAATCAATGTGACGAGGTGGTCATTCCGCAATGAAACGCGGCAGAGGGTAGTATCCATTTTACGGAAATTGAGAAGCGCCGGAGTGAAAACAACGGAAGAGTAATTTATCGATAATGACCTATGAGGTTTTTTGCCCGATCATGCCTTGTGGCATTCATGATTTTCGTGACCCTTGCCGCATGTGACAATGGAGCCGAAGGTTCCCGGAAAAAAGGGTATGCTGCTGTCGAGGAACTGAAATCGGAACGTATCGGCGTACTGCTCGGTTCGACCCATGATCGTTATGCTGCCAGTCATTTTCCCCAGGCTCAGATTTTCCAGTACAAATCACCCTCTGACATGGTCGTCGCCGTGAAATCAGGGAAAGTGGATGCCGCCATTTACAGTTCGGCAGAACTTGAAGAGCTTATGCGACAACAGCAGGATATCGGCATTATCGGCAAATCGCTCTATTCGACCATGCTGGCAATGGGATTTCACAAGGGAGATGACGAACTGCGAACGTCGTTCAACCGTTTCCTCGCATCGACAAGGCAGAACGGCGTGTATGACGACATGTCAACGAGATGGATGAAAACCGGAAATCATGAAATGCCGGTTATTCCAGAAAGTAAACCTGCCAGCGGGACCCTTGTCGTCGGTATGGTTCACGATATGGGATTTCCGTTTATTACGGTCCAGAACAACAGGCTTGTAGGCTTCAATGTTGAAATGCTCGACAGGTTCGGGGTATATGCAGGCAAAAAAATCGAATATGTCAGCCTTGACTTCGGCAGTCTCATAGCTGCTCTTGAAAGCAGGAAAATTGACATGATCGGTTCGGTGATATCCATCACGCCGGAAAGAGCAAAAAGTGTCGATTTTTCTGATCCTTATTACGAGGAGCAGGCAAAAGTGTTCGCCCTGAACAAAAACATAGCCGGAGCAAGCTCGGATAATGATAAAAAGTCACGCGGCAATTTCCTGACCAGATTCCTGTCCGGAACAGCTGAAAGCTTCCAGAGCAATATCATTCAGGAAAATCGCTGGCGCCTGATCCTCAGCGGGCTATGGGTAACGGTGGTTATCTCTTTTCTTTCCACCCTTTTCGGGACTGTTCTGGGTGGGGCAGTCTGTTTTTTCAGGATGTCGAATAACGTGTTATTCCAGTCTCTTGCCCGTTCATATATCTCTGTCATGCGTGGAACGCCGGTATTGGTTGTGCTGATGCTGATCTTCTATGTGGTCTTCGCATCGGTGAACATCGAGCCGGTCATTGTCGCTGTTTTTGCGTTCGGCATGAACTTCGCGGCATATGTCGCCGAAATCTACCGTGCCGGTATCGAGGGTATCGACAGGGGGCAGCGGGAAGCTGGTATCGCCATGGGGTTCAGCCGTGCCGAAACGTTCCGTCACATCATTCTTCCGCAGACGGTCATGAGGATTCTTCCGGTCTACAAGGGGGAGTTCATATCGCTGGTCAAGATGACCTCCATCGTGGGTTACATTGCCGTTCAGGACCTGACGAAAGCGAGCGACATCATCCGCAGTCGTACTTTCGACGCGTTCTTTCCGATTATCATGGTTGCCGTGCTCTACTACCTTATTTCCTGGACCCTGCTGCTTTTGATCGGGTATCTCGAAAAGACGATCAACCCGAGAATCCGGCGCAGAACCGTGCCTCAACAGGCATGAGATGTTTATTGCTCCGGCAAACATATTTCGCAGGGAAATCCATCTTGCAGGGATGTCATTCCGCAACGACGCATTGCCATGTGAAGGATTCGCTGCCAGACGTTACTCCTTTTGGATTCTTCACTTCGTTCAGAATGACAGGAAAAAGACTGAATGACAGGGACAAGAGCTGGGAACGCATGACGGTAGCCGGGATTTTTTTGTAAAAGAACAGTTGATGTTTTCAATCGTCGGATTACTCCTCAGTGCGACATGAATCTGTTGATAACGTACATGACGAGGCTCAAGAGGATCGAAAGCAGGATGGAGGTGCCGACGGGGAAGTAGAACCTGAAGTTTTCCTTTTCGATCCGGATGTCGAGGGGGAGGTTGCCTGGCCAGGTGAACCATCCCGTGTTCCCGGCTTTCGATGCGGCCATGAGGATGAGCCCGGCCACTATTGCGGCAATTCCGCCAATGACAAGTATTTTTCCGGCTTCTGAAAACACGTCTTGGATTTTTTTTAAAAGTTACTAACTTTAAGGCCTTTAACGGTAAAAGATACTGTACTGATAACTGGAAATCTAATCACGGCGACCGGAAATGCATATTTTCCTTGTAATTGTAGGTTTGCTTGCGGCAGTCATGCTTGTCGGCGTCATACTCCTGCAGAGCCCGAAAAGCGGAAGCGGCCTTACCGGGGGCATTTCAAGCCTCGGTACCGTGCAGACACTCGGCATCAGGAGGACCGGTGATTTCCTGACCAAGATAACCGCGGTCCTTGCGGCTGTCGTCATGCTGATCTGTTTTATCGTCCAGTTCACGCTTCCCGGAAGGCAGTCTTCAACCGGAGTACGAAGCGTGCTCCAGGAAAACGTCCCGGCATTGCCCGCGACTCCTGTTGCGCCGGCTGTTCCTTCAGCTCCAGTGGCTCCGGTCCAGTCGGCACCGGCTGTTCCTCCAGCACCGGCAAAATAACGCTCTTTTGCACCCGTGGCTCAATCGGTAGAGCAACTGACTCTTAATCAGTGGGTTCCAGGTTCGAGTCCTGGCGGGTGCACCAGATGAAAGAAAGGCTTACAGGTCGATACTTGTAAGCCTTTTTTGTTTATTGCCCGAAGGTTCTTCAGATAATAGAGCTGTGGAAAACCGGTATGCCTTTACGGCGGGTCTGATTCCTGTCCGGAACGGCGAGGTCGGCGTATGGTATTTTTTATACTGGTTTTTTTATAAGATTGAACAGATTACGATTGAAAAAAGATTATTTTCGCGAGAAATTATGTTCGGCAATTTTTCTGTTTCTCACTGCATTTGATCTTTTGCACGCTGACAGGAAAGGCGCGGATTTTGCCTGAAAAACTTACAGCATCACCAGAACGAACCCATGAATATTCTCAAACCCGATGCCGCGGCCGCTGTTTTCCGGGACTTTGTCAAAAACGAAATCGAGAGTGAAGGATTACAGGTAAATGTGGCGGGCATACTCGCCACTTCAGATCCGGCTTCGGTCACCTATGCGCAGTATACCAGGAGCACCTGTGAAAGCGTGGGTATCAAATTCAACCTTCTCTCGATCGATCCCGATTCCGCGAAAACCGTAATCCGGGATGTCAACAACGATAGAAGTGTCCATGGCATCTTTATTTATTATCCGATATGGAACGATGCGAGGGATGCCGAGCTTCGCGACCTGATGTCACCGCAAAAGGATGTGGAAGGGCTGACTTCCCACTGGATAAACAAGCTGTATGCGAACGAGCGTTTTGACGGCGAACACAAACAGTTCAAGGCGATTCTGCCCTGCACTCCCCTGGCCATCATAAAACTGCTGGAGCTTACCGAGGCTTATACCCCCTATGGATTGCCGTTCGAAGGCCGGACCATAACCGTTTTCAACCGTTCGGAAGTTGTTGGCAGGCCTCTTGCCTATATGCTGTCCAATGACGGAGCGACGGTCTATTCGTTCGATATCAATGGCGGCATCGTTATCGACAAACGGGCGGCATCAGGCCGGGAAAATGTTGCGATTGACAGACGCACCGCTCTGGAGGGCTCAGATATTGTCATTACCGGAGTACCTTCGAGAAATTTCGAAATGATCAGGGCGGAAGAGTTGAAGCCCGGGGCGATATGCCTTAATTTTTCGTCCGTCCAGAATTTCACTCCCGAAGCTCATGAAGCTGCCGGACTCTACATCCCAAGGGTCGGCCCGATGACCGTTGCCATCTGCATGCGCAACGCCCTTCAGCTTTACCGCAATTACCATCAATTCCCGGTTTGACTTGCCGTGCGGCATTATTTGCCGTATGGCAAGCAAGCAATGGTTTTGCAGGCTTTAATACTTTTTTCTTGAGTCAAACGGAAAATGATTCATTTTCCGTTTTTACATTAAAGAAATAAAAAAGTAAAGGTGGCGTGATCATTTATTAATAAAATATTTAATTCGATATGAATCCGATCTTTAATACCTTTAATCACAATTGATAATTATGCTTTGATACACAGCCTGCAGTAAAACTTCTTGCATAAAAAGCAGTGCAGGCATAATCAATAAACCATGCCTGACAGCAAGCAGGAAATATCTTATTTCGGAAGACTTTCCAAAAAATCCATTCTTGCCTCTTTCGGAGCATTTCCATACCCGGTTTATCTCATGGATTCCGAAGGTGAAATCCTGCAAACAGGAGGTTCATGTCCTTCAGGTATTCATGAAAACAGAGAGCAGCAGCTGACAGGGTTCAACGGCAAACATCCTTCCTATACTTTTCCCGCTCAGCGGACAAGACAGGAGAAGATCAGGGAAGCCGTGAAAACCTTCAGCCCTTTGAGCTTCATCCACGTCCATGCGTCGGCAACCTGGATGCATACCATTTTCCCCGTATATACCCAGGAAAGCGACCAGCCCCTTTTTCTCGTCGTCGTTGGAGATGCGAAAACTGACGGGCAGGAAAAATGGAGGAACAGTTACCGGGACCTTGCGAAGTCAAGTGCTCTTCTGGATGCAATTCCTGCTTCGGTTATCGTTGTCGATGCCCACATGCGTCTAATGGGCTGGAACCGGTTTTCACGCGATATCATCAATGGAAGGGATGAAGATGACATGAATCGTGTCAATCCTTTTCAGCGGATACACCCTGACGACCGTGACGACATTGTCAGGATGTTCCTCGATGTTCTCATTTGTGACATTGAAAGGACAGCCCGATTCAGAATGCATCACCGGGATTCCAGTGATTACCGGTGGGCTACGCTTCGATGCCGGAGGGCGGTTATCGAGGACATGCCATGCGTTGTCGCTGTCGTTACGGAAACAACAGAGCTGAAAAAGGCCGAGGAAGAGAAGGAAAAGCTGCAGGAGCTGCTTCAGCAGTCCCAGAAAATGGAGGTAATCGGCAAGCTTGCAGGAGGGATTGCGCATGACTTCAACAATATTCTTACCGGAATAATCGGAAATGCTGAAATGGTTCTCGAGCAGCTTGATCCTTCCAGCCCGGTTTATGAAAATATCAGGGATATTCACCGGTTGGCCGACCGATCGGCAAAACTTACCCGCCAGCTCCTGGCTTTTGCCAGGAAAGAGGTCTTTTGCCCGAAAGTGATGGAGATCAACGAAGCTGTTGCAGACTTGCTGCCGTTGCAACGGATGATAATCGGCGAAAATATTCGTCTGGTTTTCCATCCATCGGAAGCATCCGTATTCATCAGCATGGACCCGGTACAACTCGACCAGGTGCTTACGAACCTTTTTGTCAACGCAAGAGAAGCGATTTCCGGGTGTGGAACTATCGTGATCAGATGTGAAACATCCATACTGCCGGATCATGAGGGTATACCGGTCAGGCCACTGATAGAGCCAGGATTGTTTGTCCGTATTTCGGTTGCCGATTCCGGTACGGGAATCGACGATAAAGTACTGCCGCATATTTTCGAGCCTTTTTTTACTACCAGGGCGCATGGGAAGGGAACCGGTCTTGGACTTTCGACGGTCTACGGTATTGTAAAGCAGAACAACGGTCATATTTTCTGCAGGACGAAGCAGGGCATCGGGACGACATTCGATATCTATCTTCCCGTCTGCGGGAACAACCAGCAGGAGAAAACCGTATATCCCGGAGTCCTGATTCCGTCCGGTTCAAGTAATGCCATCCTTCTTGTGGAGGATGAACCCTTTGTGCTTCGAATCATGAAGGATATCCTCGAAAGCCACAGGTTTACCGTTTATACCGCCTCAAACGCGGAAGAAGGTATTCGGGTTGCAAGGGAACAGCAGAACCTGTTCCGCCTTCTTGTTACCGATATTCTGTTGCCAGCAGCAAACGGCGTAGAGCTGAGTATTCAGCTGAAAAAAGAAAATCCCTCCCTCAAAGTGCTGTTTATGTCCGGTTATGCGCAGGAAAATATCGAGCAGATGAAGAAATACGAGCAGGAGGCGAACTTCATTCAAAAACCTTTCATGATCAATGATTTCATGAACGCGGTCCATAAAGCGCTGGCCCTCTCCTGATAGCATAAGCCGCTTCGGACCTGTATATGCAGGTCGGGTATCTCAAAAAAAGATGAGCTTCCACAGGCATCGATGGATCCGGAATGTCCTGAAGGGGTAATTACAGCAAGGCTGTTTCACTGAAGACAATGCGGCCTTAAGGGATGTTCCCGGTTCTTGAATAACTTATGAGCTTACTGATCTGAACGGATGGCAACACCATATTTAATTTTATATTGTGCCGTACCTGCCGCCAGCAAGGGACGGGATGTTCCGTTCCGGGATTGATACATGGTTTGCAGACAGAAAGAAAGGCCGCTCCATGAAAATAATCGACCGTTACATTCTCAAATCCCACCTGCTGCCATTCGGTTATGCCTTCCTGACCATTGTTTTCATGCTCATATTGCAATTTTTTTCCATTTTTGCTGACCGGTTGATCGGCAAAGGCATGGGGTTTGCCACCCTCATTGAGCTTATTTTCCTGCAGTCTGCCTGGATGATCGGTCTTGCCATACCTATGGCGGTACTTGTGGCTGTCGTTCTGACATTCGGAGCGCTGACCACGACTTCGGAGGTGACGGTTTTCAGGGCTACCGGTATATCGCTTTACCGTCTTATGGCACCGGTTCTCCTTGCAGGGCTGATTCTGACCGGATTGGTCGAACGGTTCAACAATGTCATCATTCCTGTAGCAAATTACTATGCCCAGACATTGATGCTTGAAATAGCAAGGTCGAAACCGGAGTTTGGACTGGAGGAAAATGCTTTTTCAAAACTTGTTGATGGCTATTCCATTTTTGTAAGGGATACGGACACAAAGACGAAGGAACTGCGGGGAATTGTCATTTATGATTATACCAATCCCAAATACAGCATCATGGTTACAGCGGAAAAAGGCACTCTCGAGTTCAGCTCTGACTACCGTTATCTGATGATGACGCTTTTCAATGGCGAGATTCATGAGATGAAGTATGAAGACTTCACGGATTACCGAAAAATCGGTTTTGTGAAAGACCGGTTTATTGTTGAATCTTCGAACCTGGACCTGACCAGCAATGTTAAAAAAAGGATCCGTTCCGGTGATAACGAGCTTTCTGCAGATGAGCTGCTTCTCATAAGCGATGAGCTGAAGACTCGCATTGCTGCTTCTGAAAAGGTTGTCGGGTACCTGAAAGGAAAGAGCCGGCCTGATTCTCACGCAAGGTTGATGCCTGATGTTCCGGAGCGTGCGGTTATCGTCGCGAAGCCGAAAACAGGGGATATTGGAGTGGGTGCTCCAGTTCAAAAGGATGGCACGGATTCGCTGCTGGCAACAGAAAACAGGAATCTGGAATCCAGTCGTAAAATGCTTAACCGGTATATGGTCGCCTACCATAAAAAGTACGCATTGTCATTTTCCTGTTTTGTTTTTATTCTGGTAGGCGCCCCGTTGGGCGTCATGGCAAGAAAAGGAGGTTTCGGGCTCGGAGCGGCTCTTTCCCTCCTGCTTTTTGTGCTTTACTGGGCCTTGATGCTTTTCGGCGAGAGTGTAGCAGAATATGGATTGGCCGGTCCTTTCATCTCGGTTTGGCTTCCGAATTTCATTCTGACTGCCATTGGGGTGCTGCTTGCTGTAAGATTGAATGGACCGGTTTTCCGGAACGTGCGTTGATGACAGGGAAAAGCTTTCGGGTCGATCAGTGTTTCATGATTTTCCGGGGCCTTTGCAAAGTGTTTTTTTCATTCCTTTTTCGTCCACACAGACAAAGGTTATGCTGGTGCTGAAGGTCAGTACGCGTTCACCCGTTTCAATGCTTTTTTTATAGACGTTCACTCTGTATTCGACTGAAGTCTTTCCCGCCCTGCTTTGTTCGCTGACAAAACAGAGAATGGAGCCCCCACGGATACTTTTTTTGAACTCGACCTTGTCCATTCCGACGGTAACAAAATTGCATCCGGGATAATCGAGCGTAACGGCGATGTAGGCAATCTCATCAATCCACTTGAGGAGGTTTCCTCCGAAAAGAAACCCGTAATGATTGAGATGTTCCGGAAGGACAAGTTTATAGGTTTCCATTATATTTACGGTTACAGATCCCTGGATAACTGAACTTTCCTGAATGTACGCAAAGAATTCGACCATTAAATCTGAATAATTTTTTTCAGGGATGCGTTTCGTTCGAAAACGCCGGGATTTTCGTCATTGTTTTTTAGCTGTAAGGTCTCCACTTCCCAGGGGCGATGTAAATATGAGGTGTCGGCCCTCCTTTGGAAAGGATTATTGATTTTATACGGGTTTTCCTTGAAAAATTTCATGATCATAGAGTAGATAATTAATAAAATTACGCTTTATTTTCGCCCTGTCAGCTGTTTTTATTAAAATCGAGACGTATTTTCAGAACGATTTCCGTTAAAAACGGGACCAGAATCCTTATATTAAGTCGGATTGATGCGATAATGGCTTACCAGGACCCACCTTTCATCGGAGGACATTGGATAGCCCGGTATTTTTACGGGAAAAGCCGTGAATCTTTCCTGATTCCGCCCATCGGGTATACGATAACATGAAATTGAAGCTATAAACGAGCACTCACTGCTCAATGCAATTCTGTAACTCCTAAAAATACTTATGAGCTTTTTCAATAATCTGTACGGGGATGTTGCTATAGATATCGGAACGTCAAATACCCGTATTTACATCAGGGGTGAAGGTATCGTGCTGAGCGAGCCTTCAATCATTGCCCGACAGCGGGAATCCGGCAAAGTGGTCGCTATCGGTGAAGAGGCCATGATCATGCATGAGAAAATTCATCCAGGGATCATCACCGTCAGGCCTCTTGCCAACGGTGTGATTGCAGACTATGACTCAACCCTGGAGCTTATCAAGGGGTTGATCCAGAAAGCCAGGCACCATCATGCTTTCGGCATACGCAATATCGTCATGAGCATTCCCTCGGGTATCACGGCAGTCGAAAAACGGTCGGTCCGTGATTTTGCCCACCATGTCGGGGCGAAAAAGGTTTACCTCCTTACCTATCCGATGGCGGCAGCAATCGGTATCGGGCTTAATATCGAAGAACCTATGGGCAACATGATTGTCGAAGTCGGAAGCGGCACGACTGAAATTGCCATTATTTCCCTGAACGGTATCGTATCGGGGGAATGCCTGAAAGTCGGCGGTACGGAAATGACCAACCTGATCATCCGTCACTTCAACAAATCATATAACCTTGCCATCAGCGATACTACTGCCGAGGACCTGAAAATCAAACTCGGATCGGCTTTCAAGATGGAAAACGAAATTACCACGACAGTTCGCGGCGTAAATCTTGCATCCGGCCTTCCGGAAACGCGTGAGGTGGATTCCGTCACGATAAGGGATGTCATCGCGACTCCGGTAAGCCAGATCATTACTGCAATCAAGAAGAGTCTCGAAGTGCTTGTGATTAAACCCGATATTTCGGTAGATATCCTTGACCGCGGTCTTTATCTCGCGGGTGGTGGTGCGCTTATGAAGGGCCTCGACAAGAGAATTCAGAGGGATACCAGCCTGAACGTACATCTGTGCGATGAACCGATGAGCACTATTGCCAAAGGTATGGGCGAGGTGCTTGAAAATCTTGACAAGTACAAGGAGATCTGTACCCCTTGAGCCGTTTGGGTGGATAGTTCCGGAGTATGGGAATACGAAACAAAACAGGCGCTGCATTGCATGCGCCTGTTTTGTTTGTGCAGACATATTTTCCAATGCCCTTCGGTTTTTGTTTTACTGATTATCGGGTTATGGATCATCTTCCGATCTTGTCAGGACTCTGTTTCCCGTATAAACATGTGTTTTTCACGACACTGTACAGCAGTTTACATAATTTTGTTAAAAGACTATTCAATACGAAATGAACATACTGGTCACCGGCGCTGCCGGCTTTATCGGTTGCCATGTCTGCATGGCGCTTCTCAAACGGGGTGACAAGGTTACGGGAATAGACAACCTGAACGATTATTACGATGTAACCCTCAAGCAATCGAGACTTTCCCTTCTGGAGCCATACGAAGGCTTCTCCTTCGTCAAGATCGACATCGCCGACAGAATGGCCATGGAAGAGCTGTTCCGGATCGCCTCTTTCGACATGGTGGTAAATCTTGCGGCACAGGCAGGCGTGCGCTATTCGCTGATCAATCCCCACTCATACATCGACAGCAATATCCAGGGATTTCTCAATATCCTCGAGGGTTGCAGGCACAACAATGTGAAGCACCTCGTCTACGCTTCATCGAGCTCGGTTTACGGCGCTAACGAAACCATGCCTTTTTCCGTGCACGACAATGTCGATCATCCGCTTTCGCTCTATGCCGCCAGCAAGAAAGCCAACGAGCTCATGGCACATACTTACAGTCATCTCTACAACCTGCCGACGACGGGTTTGCGCTTCTTCACCGTTTACGGTCCATGGGGAAGGCCCGACATGGCGTTATTTCTCTTTACCGATGCGATCCTGAACGGCAGGCCAATCAAGGTGTTCAACTATGGCAAGCATCGTCGGGATTTCACCTATATCGACGATATCACAGAAGGAGTGCTGAGGACGCTCGACCATGTTGCCGGACCTAACCCCTCCTGGTCGGGACTGAAACCCGATCCGGGATCGAGCCGCGCACCATGGCGGGTTTACAACATCGGCAACAGCAGGCCGGTAGAGCTGATGGATTATATCGGCGCGCTGGAAAAAGAGCTTGGAAGAACGGCGGTCAAGGAGTATCTGCCGCTTCAGCCGGGTGACGTCCCGGATACTTACGCCGATGTAGAGCAACTCATCAGTGATGTTCATTACAAACCGGAAACTTCGGTCGAGGAGGGGATCAGGCGTTTTGTCGCCTGGTACAGGGAGTATTATCAGTGCTGAGCGTTGAGGACGAAGTGCCTGGAGCCCGGATTCTAACTGAAGACGGGCGGTTTTACCGCTTTTT
>CAIYPU010000017.1 GCA_903928225.1 uncultured Chlorobiaceae bacterium | reverse complement strand
CGAGTTGCCGGCCCCGGAGGATCTTCAGGATGCGTTTGATTATGCCCGGCAGATGCTTGGGCAATGGAGTTTGCAGCCGCTCCTGGTTCCCGATACCGGGGCGATCACCTTCAGTTCCCTCAATGATACCTTGAACTTGCCTTCTGGCTTTGAGATGGCAATAAGGATGAATGTTGCGCTTTATATGAGGGAAGAGGGCGGATTGCAACCCAGCAGGTTCCTGATTGCCGGTGCGGCTGATGCCATTGAGGCGATAAAACAGAAGCATGCGGCAGCCAGACCTCTGGCCGATATGAAGGTTGAACCAATTCTCCAGGGAAAGTCAGGATACTACGATATCTACAATGACTCAACGGTCTGATGCTGAAACCAATTCCTCTTACTGTTGATTCGTCCGAGGGTCGGGCGGAAATCGCAACAGGATGCAAGCTGGTGAACCTCTATGCAGAGCAGGTCCCATCCTCAAAGAAAACACCTGTCGTCTTGATCGGCACTCCCGGTCTCGTTCCGTTTGTCAACCTCCCCACAGCGCCAGTATACGGCATGATCGTCCATGACGGCTATTTGTATGCTGTCACGGCCACAAACCTCTATCGCGTAGCCTATGATGGCTCTTACCTCGATATGGGGAGCGTTACCATTACCGGCAAAGTATGGATGGATACCAATGGTGTTCATATCGCTTTCGTGGATGGGAAAAAAGGCTATTGGTATCGAACAGAAACAGGTGTGACTGAGTTTTCTGGTGAGGGCTGGTATCCTGCCAGTACGGTGACAAAGCATGACGGTCATTTCATTTTCTGCCGGCGAAATACCGGGCAGTTTTTCATCTCTGGTCTTTTCGATGTGTCGCTTGATCCGCTTGACTTTGCGACAGCTGAAAGTGCTTCGGATAACCTGGTTGGGGTGATTTCTGACAGCAGGTACGTACTCATGTTTGGCGGCAAAACCATCGAGTTCTGGTATAACAGTGGAGATAACTCGTTCCCCTATGAACGAATTCAGGGTGGCATTGTCGATAAAGGCTGTGCAGCTGCAAACAGTATTGCCAAAACGGGCAGCTCTGTTTACTGGCTTGGTGATGATGCAACAGTGTATCGATTTGTCGGTTACACTCCGGAACGGGTGAGCACCCATGCAGTTGAGAATGATATCAAGCGGGGCCGCATCGATGACGCGGAAGCTTTCACCTACATCGATGAAGGTCATTCCTTCTATGTTCTGACAATGCCCTCACAGCGGAAAACATGGTGCTTTGATTCAACAACAGGACTGTGGCATGAAAGGAAACATCGGGTATTCGGCCGGGTTCCCGCCGGGTGTCATGTTCGGTTCGGCAACATGAACCTTGTTGGTGATTTCCAGAGTGGTATGATCTACGCTCTTGATCTGAACGCTGCAGACGATAACGGTACAAGCATTTCGAGAGAAG
Organism: uncultured Chlorobiaceae bacterium; assembly: GCA_903928225.1. Lineage (GTDB taxonomy): Bacteria > Bacteroidota > Chlorobiia > Chlorobiales > Chlorobiaceae > Chlorobium. Next base: position 371 of record CAIYPU010000017.1, on the reverse strand, counting down.
TACGATTCCCTGTGATTTACAATGGCGGCCGAAACATGGTTGCCAGGAGCATCGAACTCGATGTTCTTCATGGTGTCGGGAAGATTTCGGGGAAAGGTATCAATCCACAGGCAGTGTTCACTTGGTCTGATGATGAGGGCAAGTCCTGGAGTATGGAGCACAGTCGCCCGCTCGGTAAGATTGGTGACAAGAAGGCCAGGGCAAAGGTGAACAGGCTCGGCATGTTTGTTCAGAGGCAGTTCAGAGTTTCAGTTTCATCCCCCGTGAAGGTTGTCATTCAGGGCCTTTACGTAGATATGCAATGACATGGCAAGGATTGATCCTCCTCCGATACACACTTCACTTGTTGACCGGCAAGGTATGCCTACTCG
>CAIYPU010000016.1 GCA_903928225.1 uncultured Chlorobiaceae bacterium | reverse complement strand
CGCAGATCCTGCGGTTCAGGGGCTGTCGACGGGCGAGACGCTGACTGAAGAGTTCCATTACACGATCAGGGACGGTGACGGCGACGAAAGCACGACGACCTTGACGATCACGATCCAGGGGACGGACGATGCTCCGGTACTCGGAAATGATACAAAACATGTTTCCGAAGAAGGTCTCTTTGGAGGAAATCAGGATACAGTGCCAGACACAGGAATAATAGATACCACGAACAGTAACACTGTGACAGGTGCCTTGACAATTACAGATTTCGATAGTTCATCATTTACTGCAACGCTTGCATTTACAAGTTCACAATATTCTCTGACATCCGGAGGGGTCGCTATAGTCTGGAATACCCCTGTTGCAGGCGGCGATCTCATTGGTTACAAAGGCACCATTGCTGCCGGGAATGAGGTAATCAGGATAAGTTCAACTACCTCAAGCAATACGCTTGACTACACAGTTACCTTGTCGAAACCGCTTGATCAGAGTGACAGCAATACTGAAAGTAATTTGTCGATTATTGTAACTGCGACGGTTAAAGACAATGACAACAATACCGGAACAGGGACAATAACTGTAGTCGTTGAGGATGACAGCCCGAAAGCTATTTCAGGAACAGTTACGGGATATGTGGATGAGGACGAACTGACGCCGAACGGGATAACGGACAGTGATAGTGAGACGACGGTGTGGAACAGCACGTTACCTACCGCGAAAGGCAGCGGCAATCTCTCGGCTCTGTTCAGTATCGGAGCAGACCTGCCTGGTAGTTACGGTTTTGTTTCAGGAATGAACGGACAGATTGTCAAGACCACAGGCGGAGCGGATGTAAAGTCAGTAAACGAAACAGTATACTACAAATATATTGATGCGACCCATATCGAGGGACATGCCGGTAGTCTGACAGGAGCCCTGGTGTTCACACTAACCATTACCAATACAGCGACTGGCGATTACACATTCATATTGAATCGAGAGCTCGATCATCCATTGCATACAGGAGATGATGAGGTCCTCGAGCTGAACCTGACCGGTGTTGTCCAGGCGACTGACAAGGATAACGACACGGTAACTGCGACAGGCACCTTCACAATGAAAGTCGAGGATGATGTCCCGGTCAATATCAATCCGGCTGATACGGCAATAGCCGATACACCAGGTTTGACGGCAACATCACTTCTTGATTTCTATGGACACGTCGGGGCAGACGTACCAGGAAACATAGTGTTCTATAATGTTACAACCGGTGATTTATTAAAAGACATCAATGGTGATCCGGTAAAATGTGAAGGGAAAAATGTTTTACTGAAGCTGAGCAGTGATGGAAAAACGCTCGAAGGTTATCAGGATACGTTGAGCGGGGCACTTGTAATCAGGATAACATTAAATCCCGATGCAACATCGGCATCAAATGATAACTATACTGTTGAGCTGATCAAGAAAATTGATGATGGTTCCGGTATTGATTTTACAAACTATTCGTCTGTACCTGCAGGAAATAAAAAATGGTTCGGTCTCGATGGCGATGGAATTTCCATCAGCGCTCCATCGGATCCCAATGAAAACAGCAAGGACATGCTGGTAACGACAACCGATCCATCAAAAACGATCAACACCACAAGTACCGACATAGGCGTTGCGAACCAGTGGATAGATACTGGTGAAGGAATCCGGCTTGATTTTGTAGAGGATTTGAGAAGATATTCTACTTACGATGAGTCGAATAACTGGAATCAGGTTCCGGCTCCGTTTGTTTTTGACCAGCATTATGAAGTGCAAAGCTTCAGCTTCAAAATCATGCAGGTACAGTCGTCCGGAGGGCTCGCATCAGTCAGGATCCATGCGCTCAATGCTGATGATGATACCATTTTAACCGGCGATAGCGGAGATGCCGTTCAACAGATCCTGGCTTCAAACGTAGTCGTTGAATCTGCTGGGTCAGTAACTATCACTCAGAGCGGAAATGATGTCATAATAAGCGGGCTGCTGGCGGGTGACAAAGTTTACTTCAATTCAACGGCTTCATTCGACAGGGTCGAGATAACGAATGCTGGCGGAACCGGTACAGATTCATTTTCACTTGGCGGGTTCGAAGTAGGTGCCGAGCGTCCGGGAGCGCCTGTTTCTATGGATTTCGATGTCAAGATTACTGACAAAGATGGTGATACATCAACAGGAGACTTCACTGTTACACTTGATAGCTCAGTCCTTGTTGTCGGTAATAATTTCAATGATGTTTCTGGTTCGACAACCACCCACGTCATTCCGAATCCGAATGAGGATAATTTCGGAGTAATCCAGGGCGGAGGAGCGAATGACATCCTTGTCGGTGATTTTGGGGGAAGCAGTGTTGAAGGCAGGGACGCGAACATAATTTTGGTTCTGGATACATCGTTGAGCATGTCGATGTACAATATAGATTTCGGTGATGATGAGATCTCTCGAATGGAAGCACTCCAGGCATCAGTCAATTCTTTGCTTGATGATCTTGCTGCGACAGGCGCCGAAAACCTGAGAGTCCATATTGTTACATTCGGAACAAATTCAACAACGATAGGCACATATGATCTCAGGGTCAACGGAGAAATAAACGTTGCTGGCCTTACAGATGCGCAGACCGATGTAAATGACCTCGACACAGATGGTTACACAAATTATGAATCAGGTCTTCAAAAGGCCATCGACTGGGTTAATGGCAGTGGTCCCCTGAATAAAAGTGCAGGGTATGCAAATACGATCAATCAGACCATTTTTATATCAGACGGCGTTCCCAACCGCTATTATACTGGCAATGGCACCTCGACTGTGGGGGGGAGCGGCGCTGATTTCAATCTGACCGCACTGCAGCACATTCTCGGAACAGCTTCCGGAAGCGATACCGTCAGTGAAGTTGCCAATCTTGAGAATATTTTTGGCCCAACTGAAGCAATAGGGATAAATCTTGACAATGATACAGTGTCCGGTTACACTCCGCAAACAATTCTCGATCAGGTTGAAGGGACCGGTGGTCACGCAGACAATATCACTACTGCGGAAGAACTCTCTCAGGTTATCAGGGATGTCAGTCCATTAAGCGAACTTGCCGAGTCCGGCGGTGACAGCATTACTGGAGGGTCGGGCAATGATATCATTTTCGGTGACGCTGTTTATACCGATACACTCGCCACAAGCCAGGGATTGACCTCAAATCCCGGTTCAGGATTCCAGGTTTTTAGAGACCTCGAAAACGGCAAGGGAACGACAACCGGATGGACTCGGACCAATACACTTGCCTATATTGCCGCAAATCATGAAGTGTTGAGCACGGAGAGCCTGACTTCATCAGGAGGCAGGGCAGGCGGCAACGACACTATTTCAGGTGGAGACGGAAACGATATCATCTATGGACAGGAAGGTGATGACCTGATTTATGGAGAAGGTGGCAACGACACGATCAGCGGCGGGTCCGGCAGAGACACTATGGAAGGAGGTGCCGGTGACGATACGTATGTTGTGGGAAGTCCGGGCGATGTAGTGACCGAAATCTCGTCAACCGGTGGAGTTGACAGGGTTCTTTCTTCAGTATCTTATACTATCGGAAGCAACGTCGAGAATCTGGCATTGTCCGGCACATTTAATATTGACGCTACCGGAAATTCCCTGGATAATGTAATCTCCGGAAATGCTGCGAATAATATGCTGAGTGGCATGGGTGGCAACGATACCCTTGATGGCGGTTCCGGCAATGATACCCTCGCAGGAGGGGCAGGAAGCGACTCTATGGCAGGAGGGGCAGGAAGCGATGTTTTCGTTGTCAATGCCGTTGTCGGCACTTCGAGCGATTCTTCAGACAGCGCTAAGGATACAATTTCCGGGTTCAGCTTTTCGGAAGATACCGTCAATGTTGTTGCAACCGGTGTTTCGAGTTTCACCCATGCGACAAATACTTCTGCAAATACCACTTCAGGACAGATCAATCTCAACAACGATGGAGATTATACCGATGCTGGAGATATCGTCATCAATTTCGGTACAACAGTAAATGAAACAAATTTCGAGTCCAGATTAAGATATAATCTCACAGGAACGTCCGGTAACGATACACTAACCGGGGGAGGACTTAACGATACCCTGGTCGGCGGAGCCGGCAATGATTCACTGACCGGCGGAGCAGGAAATGATTTCCTTGATGGCGGGGCAGACAGCGACACGCTCATCGGGGGTGCCGGTGATGATACCCTTGTCTACGACAGCGGCGACACTGCTGCTAATGCCATAGACGGCGGGAGCGACACTGATACGCTGCTGTTGAGAAATGGCGCCGTCCTTGACCTGACAGGCACTACTCTTTCCGGCAGAATCAACAACATCGAAGTCATCGACCTTACATCGGATACGGCGGCCAATTCTATAACCAATCTCGATCCGGCAGACATTCCGGGGTTGACGAACGGCAATACCCTGTATATCCTCGGATCAGACAATGATTCTGTTTCCGGAACAGGCTGGGGCTCCTCGACAGGGACGGTAACGGAAACAATAGGTGGCAACAGCCATGAATTTGCGGTGTATTCTGCAGGGGGGAATATGCTGAAAATTGAAACCGGGGTGAACAGAACGGGTCTGGAATGACGCAAGGTGATGGTGAAAAGACGACATCTGAACATGAATGAAGGGTGGCGTCAGACCGATAAACGTAATCATTCTACCATGAGGCTATAGAAATAAAAGGAACATAGCGCGTTCATTATTTGAATGTTCCGTTTGAATTCTGAAAACTTTTTTCCTATGAAAATTTTTTAAAAACACACGATAGGAAATTCGCATTTATTTCGCTACTTTACTTCGATTCATTGCTAGTCAAGGGTTAAGCGCTTTGATAAAAAAAGTATGGCGGGGTTTGCGTAATAGTGGTTATGTGCAGGTATACGTTGATAATGGCATATGAAGATGTGCAGATTTTTTTCTTATCCGCATTTTATAAAAAAATAAAGTGAGCTCTTATCCGGAGATCGGTTTATTGAACTACCCAAATTCAGGGATCATGAAACACTCCACAAAAAATAACCTGAAAGTAATTGTCACGGCCATGCTGCTCCTTTGCGCCGGAGCGCCCCAGGCAGCTCAGGCGGGATCGCCTACCGTCAAGGACGCGGTGGAACGTGCGGTGAACACAAACCCGGAAATCAGGGCACGCTATCATGCGTTCAGGGATGTTGTCGAAGAGCAGAATGTTGCGAAGGGCGGATTCTACCCGAGAATAGATATATCTGCGGGAATAGGCAGGGAGTGGATCCGCGGAGAAAATGTCACCCACTCCAACATGTGGCGGAAGGATGTAAGGGTCGAACTTACCCAGATGCTTTTCGACGGATTTTTCACCTGCAACCAGGTCTGTCGTCTTAAATATTCCGGACAGGCACGGTATTTCGAATTCATGGACGCCCTCGAGAATGTCGGCCTTGAAAGCTTCAGGTCTTACGTGGATGTGCTCCGTTATCGTGAAATGCTGAACCTTGCAAAAAAGAACCTCGACTACCATAAGGAAATCTACAATCAGGTGAGCGACAGGGTGAAGGCAGGTGTCGGAGCAGGTGTCGATCTTCAGCAGATAAGCGCCCGTGTCGCCCTCGCGCAGTCCAATTACCTTACGGAGCTGAGCAACCTGAATGACGTTATGGCCAGATACCAGCGTTATGTCGGAGAATTGCCGGATGATAACATGCAGGCGGTACTGCTTCCCGATGATGGAATTCCGGGTACGATTAAAGAGACGCTTGAAGATGCTTTTCAGCACAATCCCGGGTTCCTCGCGAAATTTGCTGATATCAAGGCGTCAAAGAAAGCCGTAAAGGTCCAGGAATCGAAATTTTATCCAAGACTTGACCTTAAGGCGTGGCATGACCGTTCATGGGATATGCAGGGTGTCGCCGGTGAACAATCGACAAGTGTGGCCGAAGTTGCAATGACATACAATATTCTCAACGGAGGATCGAACGTAGCCGCAGTCCATCAGTACCGGGAGAAGATGTTCACTGCTATGGCTCTGAAGGACAAGGCCGGAGTAGATTTGCGCCAGACGGTAACGATAGCCTTTAACGACAGGAGAATGGTTTCGGAACAGGTTCGTTATCTGAACCAGCATCGTAAAAATCTCAATCAGGTCAGAGTGGCATATCGTGAGCAGTTCAACATCGGAAAAAGGACACTGCTGGATTTGCTCGATACGGAAAACGAATATTATCAGGCCCAGCGTGCTTACTATAACGGGTTTTTCGACCTGACTGTAGCGAATGCAAGAACTCTGGCAGGCATGGGCAGATTGCTCTATACTCTTGGTGTCACCCGTGGCGAAATGCCAAGCCTCAAGGATATCGATGTTCCCATGCCCAGGGTAGGAGAGGCTGATATTCCTGCTGCAGAAGCTCCTTCACTTGAAAATATGAAGTGACATCACTCCGGCTTTGATGTCAATTCTGTGTTGAAAGAACCTGCGGCTGATGTTTATTCTGCCCGCAGGTTTTTTTATTGACCTGCGCCCTGCCTGTCCCGCCATATTTTCTCCGCAGTTTCCAATCAAGTCATATTTTTATAAATCTTTATCGCGTTTCTGCTGATGGCCTCCGTCGGCAACATTGTTTCAGAAAGATCAGTTGTGTCAGAATAGATCGTATTGGTCAGATATGATACGATGTATAGCGCAATATTACGCCTCGGATAAGCTTTATCAAGTATATGTTATATTATGATTTACGGCGATAATGATGCGAAATCTGCTTATCGGCATGGTATTTGATGTTTTTGTTTTGATCGTAAAACACAAGAATACCACCAATAAGAGGTTAATCATGTCAACGGCATTCACAATCGGAAAGAGGCAACTGAAGAGCGACGAAGTGCTCCCGCTCCTCTCAGGACACAGCTTGTGGCCTCAGCTGATGCAGGGGATGGTGATTGACCAGGTTTTGCGTACGATGGCTTGTACCGAAGAAGAAGTTTATAAATTCTACAGCAGGCAACTCGATACCGATCCTGATTTTCTTCTGAAAAAGAGAGAGCAGATGGTTCTTGAAGGTGCATCAGATGAAGATGTGGATTTTTTCATCAACAGGCCGTTGCTTCTTGAACAGTTCAAAAAACAGACATTCCTTCCGCAGGTTGAAAGCGCCTTCCTGAAAATGAAGGCTGGACTTGACAAAGTTTCTTTCATGATGATTCGCAGCAAAGACCATGAATTGCTGAGGGAGCTTTATTTCCGTATCGAATCCGGTGAAGAAACTTTTGAGTCAGTTGCATCGAAGTACTCTGAAGGCAGGGAGTCGATGACTGGCGGAAAGCTTGGTCCTATCGAGTTGAAACAGCTGAATCCCATGCTTGCGAAAAACCTTTCGGAATCCCGCCAGGGTGTTCTGAATTCTCCAATCGTTGTTGATGGATTCGGCGTCATTACCATGCTCAGCGAAAAACATCCCGCACACCTCGATGATACGATGAGAAAGCAGATCGTCAATCATCTTTTCAACGAATGGGTTAATAAAGAGGTTCAGGCATTCTTTTACTAAACCTTTTTTTCCCTTATATTTGTTGGAACTTCAGTCCCCCTCGTTTTTTCATTGACATTGCTTGAAAGGCGTTTTATCACGTTTCTGTCACCAATGGACTCTTATCGTGAAAACTGTCGAAAATACTTCTTCAGATATTCGTAAAGTAATTGCGGATAATCCGTTATTCTCAAATCTCGCTAAGGACAAGATTGAAAAGCTCGCCAAGTCCTGTACGCTTGTTCAGCATTCCATAGGCAAGCCTATTATCACCAGGGGGATGCTTCCCGACACATTCTTTGTCTTGTGTTCCGGTAAGGTCAGAACACTCTATCAGGACAATGCAACCGGTTCCGTCCAGACATTGAGATTGCTCAGCCCCGGAGACGTGTTCGGCTGGGTTACGCTGATGCGCCGTCAACCGACCGAAATCGTAACGGCATCGGAAGATGCCATAAGCCTTCAGATCCCCGCGACATCGATAAACACGATCGTAAACGATATCCCGGCTCTTTATGAAAAGGTTGTCAAGGTGACAGATCCTTCAGAGATCTGCGCTTTGCTGGACCTTTATTTTGCAGACGATCCTGTAAAAGAGCGCCGGCTTCAGGAGGCTGGACTTGCCGGCATAAAAGAGCTTGCTCTCAAACTTTTCGAAAATGCTGAAATAGTCGATACTGGTTTTACGAAAAAAATCCCGGAAAAAAAGCTGAAATGGCTGGTCAGCAGAAGCAGCGATCCTGCTGCCATGCCCGGCAGCGAATACGTCGTGTCCGGAAATGAAATTCCCGGTTCAGTTTCATTGCGCCTCATCGGGCTTGATTTCTCATTCATGAAAGAGCCTGCCGCCGGAGCGGACCGGGAATCCCGGTCTCCATCAATACCGGAAGGCGGAGAGCCTCATGCAGAAAGGGATGTCTCAGAGAAGAAAAAATCCGGCAAACGCAGAAAAGATTTTGCTTATGAAGAAGATGACGACGGAGAGCAGATGCGTTCAAAGGGCTATCCGTTTTTCAGAGGAAAAGGAAATATTGAAGAGACGCTCGCATGTTTTCAGATGCTGGGTGACCATTTCAATGTTCCGGTCAAAAAAGATCTGATCAGAAGCATTGTAGGAAACCAGATATCGAGAAACGGGAAGTTATCTTTGCAGGATTGCGGCGGGGTAGGTGTCGTACTTGGCATGAGGGCCCAGATTGTCTCTTTCGAACAGGAGGCACTGTCAAGGCTCAAGATGCCGGCAATGATCCGCTGGAACGACAGTTTTGCCGTTCTTTACCATATCTCCCGAGGCAAGGTTATGCTTGCCTCCCCAACGTCCTCCGGTGTGAAAGTTTATCGGCTTTCAGAATTCTGGAACCGATGGGAAAACAAGGGAGAAGCCCTGGTTCTCGATGTGAGGGAAGATACGCCCAATAAAACATTCGGGTTCGGATGGTTTGCGCCATCGATCAAAAAGTACCGCGGCGTGCTTGCCGAGGTCATGATAGCTTCTTTTTTCACACAGATCATGACCCTGGTCAATCCGCTGCTGTTCATGATCATCATCGATCAGGTCATTGTCAGGAACAGTTACTCAACCCTGCATGTTCTCGGTATGTTCATGGTCATAATCGCCATACTCCAGGCGGTGCTGAACAGTCTGAGGACCTATCTTTTCGTCGATACCTCGAACAGGATCGATGTCGCTCTCGGTGCAGAGGTGATCGATCATCTCTTGCGCCTTCCGTTGAGGTTCTTCGAAAAAAGGCCGGTCGGCGAACTGAGCTCGCGTATCGGCGAACTTGAACGGATCCGGCAATTCCTGACTGGAACGGCGCTGAGTGTCGTGCTCGATGCCGTTTTTTCAATCGTCTATGTGATTGTGCTGTTTGCGTTCAGCTGGAAACTTGCGGTCATGTCGCTTTCTGTCGTGCCGCTTATCGGCCTGGTTACCTTTCTGATGTCACCGGTTATAAGGCAGCAGCTCAGGGAAAAAGCGATACGGCACGGAATAACCAACGCCTATCTGATCGAGGTTCTTTCCGGCATACAGACCGTGAAATCACAGAATATAGAATTGCGCGCGCGCTGGAACTGGCAGGAAAAATACGCCGCTTATGTCAGACAGGGGTTCAAACCTGTTGTTTCAGGCACACTTGCCAATTCGACCAATTCATTCCTGAGCCAGGCATCGGGCCTTATCGTCATATGGGCAGGCGCATACCTCGTGCTCAACCATGAAATGACGCTTGGTCAGCTGATCGCGTTCCGGATCATAGCCGGTTATATTACCAGCCCGGTAATGAGGCTTGCGCAGCTCTGGCAGAATTTTCAGGAAACGGGCATGTCGCTCGAAAGGCTGTCAGATATTGTCGATTCTCCACAGGAAGGCGGCAGGGCACAGCTTTCACAGATCCCGCTGCCGCTTATAAGTGGAGAGGTGGTGTGTGAAAATGTATCGTTCCGTTTCCGGGAAAACACGCCAATGGTTTTGAAAAACGTCAATATCACGATTCCTGCGGGGAAATTTGTCGGTATAGTCGGGGAAAGCGGTTCCGGAAAAAGCACCTTTGCGAAACTTGTTCAGCGGCTCTATACGCTCGAAGAAGGAAGGATTTTTATCGACCATTACGATATCAGCAAGGTCGAGCTGAACTCCCTCAGGAGCCAGATAGGCATTGTGCCGCAGGACCCTATGCTGTTCAACGTCTCAGTCAAGGAAAACATCGCCCTTACCAATCCTGAGGCAAGCGATGCGGATATCATCAATGCTGCGACGATAGCGGAAGCGCATGAATTCATCATGGCACTTCCTACCGGGTACAGCACTCCGGTAGGCGAAAAAGGGTCGTCGCTTTCCGGCGGACAGCGTCAGCGTATCGCCATAGCGAGGACAATTCTCCAGAACCCTGGCATGATCATTCTCGACGAAGCCACCAGCGCTCTCGACCCGGAAACCGAAAGCCGTCTTACCACGAACATGATCCATGCGTTCAGGGGGAAAACGGTTCTGTTCATCACCCATCGCCTGAATTCGATAAAAGGTGCCTCGCTGATCCTGTGTTTCCATGATGGCTGTATCGATGAAGCGGGAACCCACGAAGAGCTTATGGCTAAAAGGGGACGTTATTATTCATTGTTCCAGAAACAGTCTTTTTCAATTCCTCTCGGGGAGAATGGTCAGTGAAGAAAAAAAACTCTGAAAATGCCCTTGCCGGCCAGGGGGAAGTCTTTACCCAGTCCGTCGTGGCGCAACGGGCGATTCTGTGGGTGCTTGTTCTCGCTTTCGCCGGATTTCTTGTCTGGGCGTCGGTTGCTGAAATTGACGTTACTGTGCCTGCGACAGGGAAGCTCGAACCGACCGGGGAAGTAAAAAATATACAGGCGGCCATCAATGGCGAGGTCAACACTCTGAATGTCGAAGACGGTAAACTTGTTAAAAAAGGTGATGTCCTTCTGGACCTTGTTCCCGTTCTTTCCGTAGGAGAGGAATCCAAGCTGAAATCACTGAAAATCGCACTTGAAAACGCACGGCAGCAATATGCAACGGAATCTTCCATGCTTTCCAAATTGCGCTCGCTGTTAAGCTCTGCCGCTGTTTCTGAATTCGAGGTCGAACAGAAAAAACTCGATGTACTGAAGCTGCAGGCCCAGATCGGGGACCTTACCGAGCAGATCAACAAACAGGAATACATGACCAATCAGGCAACAGGTTACGAGTCGATAACCGCACCTGTTGACGGAACCGTATTCGACCTGAAAGTGAAAAAAGGTACCGTTGTAACCTCAGGGCAGGTGATGCTGAAAGTGGTACCGCTGGAAAACCTGACAGCACGGGCATTCATATCGAACCAGGATATAGGCTTTGTTTACGAGAAACTTCCGGTGGATGTCAAGCTCGATGCATTTCCTTTTGCGGAATTCGGCGATATCAAGGGAGTTGTTACCTGGGTCGGTTCCGATGTGCTTCCTCCTGACGATGTGATCAAGTTTTATCACTTTCCGATCAAGGTTAAACTTGACCGCCAGTATCTCGATGCGAACGGTAAAAAAATCTACCTTCTCTCCGGCATGTCCGTCACCATGAACATCAAAGTTCGTAAAAGAACGGTCATGACGATTTTCACCGATCTTTTCTCCCAGCAGTTCGATGCGGTGACGCATATCAGGAAATAGCTTTCATGCTCCCCATTTTTCAAGGTAGTTCATGTAACTTTTCTTCCATTCTTCAGAGCCGAAATTTCCTCCGCTGCGGTGAGTCAGACATATCGGCCAGGTGCCCAGTCTCAGGGCTTTCAGGCGGGCTGTCCTGCAGAAATCCATGTCGTAAAAATGAAACTCGAAACGGTCATCGAAAAAAGATCCCGAAGAGAAGAGAAGAGATTTCTTTGCAGCAAGGAAACAACCATCGAGCAGCTCGCATTCAGCAGGAACGTCTCCGTAACGGGATACACGACCGAATGGATGCTTGCCGTGAGCGACAGCACCCGAAAGGTTCAATCTGTCGTCCCATATCAGATCCGCATTTTTAAACGCCCAGGCAGGCTGTCTGTCAACTCTCCTGCGATTGCCGGCAACACCGATGATATCGAAACGTTCAAGTCCTTCGGTTATTCGCTGGTAAAAAAAATAATCGTCAATCCATACATCGTCGTGCATGAACACAAGAATGCTGCCATCTTCAGCCAAGGCTATCCGTTCATTGTAAACAGCAGGCAGACCACATCGGTTTGAGAATGTGATACGGGGAATGAGGCGTCCGTCCCAAGCGATTCTTTTCAGTGAAATACCCAGGGGACAGCTGTTCCAGAATTCTTCTTCGGAATGTCTGCTTGCAGAAACGATCTCCAGCTTCATCAGGCTATATTTGTGATTGATTGCTGTTAAAGACCCCTTCGGGCAGGATAAAAACTATTTGCAAGCATTCTTTTTTCCTTCTCCGGTATAAAATGCCCCCCCAGGCTGACCACATATCAGGGTAACGTACAGAAAAAATATATTCAAGCGAAAACCGGAGCATGAATATCGCTTTCATATTGCGTATAGAATGTTTTGTGTGTATATTGTGCACAGTACATCTATTGCGCAACAAGCACATTAAACACATCACATAATGGCCCATATAACGACTGTGGCGCTGCAGAAGGGAGGTACAGGAAAAAGCACAACTGCCCATGCTTTGGGCCAGGGATTGATGAAGGCAGGGAAAAAGGTTCTGTTCATCGATCTCGATCCGCAGGGGAACCTGTCCTGTACCATGCAGGCCAACACGGGGAAATCATCTTCTTACGATGTCATTACCAATCGTTCGACAGCGAAGAAATCAATCCAGCATACCGAACATGGCGACATTATTCCGTCAAACCCGCAGTTGTCTGGAACCGATCTTGAAGTGACCCAGACCGGAAAGGAGTATCGCATGAAGGAAGCGATCGCCGCGCTTGGAAACCACTATGATTTCGTCATCATCGATACGCCGCCGGCACTTGGAACCCTCACCATCAATGCGCTCACAGCTGCTGCTGACGTCATCATTCCCGTCCAGGCCGAGACGTACAGCATTCAGGGAATTGCCCAGCTTTTCAGCACGATCGATGTCGTCAGGAACTATTGCAACCCGAAGCTGACCGTTGACGGCATATTGCTGACAAGGTTCAGCAGCAGGGCTATTCTGAGCCGCGATATGGCCGATACGATTGGGAACACCTCAAGGCAGCTCGGAACAAAACTTTTCAGGACCGCCATCAGGGAAGGTATAGCGGTTAAGGAAGCCCAGGCCATGCGTGTACCTCTTTTCACCTATGCTCCCGAAAGCAATCCTGCCAGGGATTACGAGCAGTTTGTTGCCGAATATCTGGAAAACCATTAATCAAACAAGCAGATGCAGAAGAAAAAAAGTTTCAGGAGCGTCGATAATCCAGCGGCGGCATTCATAAGCAGCAGCGAGCCCGTTCGTGAACGGCATGGCAGCGTTACCGGACGGAGTGGAACCCTGATGCATGAAACGGATATCTCATCCAGCTCGACTGGGGCCCGACACAAGAAAAGGGATGAAAGCGAAACGAAAAGCAAACGATTGAACCTCCTGATCAGGCCAAGCTTAATGGATGATTTTACGAAAATTGCCTACATGCGACGTACCAGCATCAATGATTTTATCAACACGCTGATCGGTGAATGCGTCGAGCGGGATGCTTCTCTGATTGACGATTACGACAGGCTGTTCAATAACATGCCGAACAGCTGATCGATACAACACACTTACAGAAGCCCGCATGGTTACAAGGATGCGGGCTTTTTTTTTGGGGTGAAACTGAATAGAATATGTTCATCAATCTCCGAAACAGCATTACTGATTGATGGGAGAAACGAAAGTGTAGCCAAAATTTCAATTGATAGCATTTTAGCTTTACATAATATATATTATGCAACAAATGCGAGCTTTAACAAAAGAGCGGTAATTGATGATCACCGCCCTTTTGTTTTTTCGATGGCCTTCCCTGATTACTTCTTTTCAGGTACAGGACGTTCTTCCTTCACGGCATAATTGATCAGGTAGTCATAGAGCCTGATGAGTCGTGAGTTCTGGTTGTTCTGATCGATCCAGTGACCGATCATGCCGATGGTACGGGCAAGAACGAAGAAACCGTTCAGCGAATGCTCCGGGAAATCGAGATCGACAAGAATACAACCGATCGTACCGTCCACATTCAGGATAAGGTTATCCTTCTTGGCGGTGGTTATCTTTTCGACTTCAAGTGCATAATCGAGGCACGGCGTGTGCAGCGATGTCTGGTTCTTGACGTAGCTTACGAGATATTTCACCCTCTTGTCAGGGTTTTTCAGGCTTTTCACCCTGTGACCGATACCCGGCACCGGACCTACGTTCTCCTTCATCCATGCAAGGAAGCCCGGAATGTCGTTCGGATACTCCTTGACGCCATATTTGAAGTATTTTCCCGCATTGGTTACTGCACCGCCGAACCGTGGTCCGATCATGGTCATGCCTGCGGAGACTGCCTGGGGCATGTCGATACCGGCACAGGCTCCGATAATGGCGCCGAACGCACCGGAAACAGCCGGGCCGTGATCTGCGGAAATCATGATGATGCGTTTGATGATCTCGGACTCCTCCCTGGTCGGCAGTTTCTTGTTCCAGAGCAGGCCGACGACATCTTCGATCCCATATCCTTCCTCGCAGAGCTCCGACGCAGCGTACCCGACATAACGGGGCTCTTCACCACGATCGTCGGATATGGTCGTGCGGATCAGCGGTTCGACGATAACCTCTCCCTGTTTCATGACCTCCTGTACGCTTGGAGGCAGGGCCGGCAGGAGCTTTTCGTCGATTTCCGCCTCCGGCTTGATCACGCCGGACGAAATGAGTTCCTGGTAAACCTGTTTAATGGCTTTGCTCAGACCGCCGAACGTATCCGGAACAATTGCACCCGCTTCGCGCAGTGAATTGATTTTGGAACGAGCGGATCCGAGCCCTTTCTTGCCTTCCTTTGCACCTGCATGGCCGAATTTCATACCCTGCGGCAGAACTTCCTGACAGGTACCGCCGATAGCGGCAATGACCCGGATCCTGCGTTTTTCCTCTTTCAGCCAGTCAGCAGCTTCTTCCTCGAGGGTTCCGCCGACTTCGCCTACGATGACGACGGCTTTCGTTTCCGGATCGTCCTCGAACATCTGCAGATAGGTGACGAAATCGGTACCGGGATAGGCATCGCCGCCGATGGCTACCGCTGAAGTGATGCCGTCGCCGTTCTGGGCGCAAAGCCACATGGTTTCGTTCGAAAGGCCGCCTGATTTGGTGATGACCCCGAACGAGCCCGGACGGTAAAGGTTGCAGAGCTTCAGGTTTTTATATTCGCCGCCGATGACACCGAGCCTGCACTCCCCTGCCGACATGATGCCGATAGAGGAGGGGCCGTTGAATATCTTTCCAGCCTGCTGTGCAAGTTTGCGAAGCCTTTTCGCATCTTTTTCAGGCACGCCTTCGGTAATCATCGAGACAAGCTTGATGCCCTTCGCTTCGAGGGCTTCCTTTGCCGACTGGTAGGCCCTCGAAGCACCGATGTAAATCAGCGCGGTATTGATCTGAGGGTTTTCCTCGATGGCTTTTTCAAGGGACGCATAGACATGGATGTTGTTCAGTTCGCCACCCCTGTAGATTTCTTTCTGCTGGCCTTCTTCAGGAGGATAGACAAATGCCTGGACGGTAAGCGGCCGGTTGATGAGAAAATCGAACTGTGCCATCCGCCTTGCCGCGTTCAAACCGGCAGCACCGCCAATGATGACCGCTCGTGTGTCTTTATTCGCTAATATGCTCACGATGTTTTCGGTTTAAAAATTTTGAAATATCACTTGTGGTTTGGAAAAGCGATGGATTGTTCAGGAATTCATCGCGAGATCGACAATGTCGGTCATGGGCATGCTGCGATCGTAGACATGGATGTCGAAACCCTCTTCCTGCAGTTTCTTCATCATGGCAAGACCCTGGGCTTCATTCGGCCCGCCGCGCCTGACCCAGATCTTCACACTTTCCAGGTAACCCCTGGATTTGCTTTCGCGGAAACCGTTGATGATACCGTTGAATGTTGCTTTCACATCGGTAAAGTTGGCTATAGCCCCGCCTACAATGATATGCTTGATGTTCGGCAGCATGCAGATCGTTTCGGTAAGCGCCTCGACAGCCCAGTCGGGCGGATCTCCAGAGTATTCGGCATAGTTTGCGATCGTTCCGCCCCTTGCCACGACGGCATCGGAATAAAAAACAGATGCTCCACCACCTGCAGTAAGCAGTGCCACCTCTCCGCCGGGAACTTCGACCAATTTTACAGAACCTTTGATACGGGCATCGATGTCCATGATCTGCTGTTCCGCTTCGGTAAACGGACGTCCGATTTCGGAAACCGGTTTGAAATCCCAGTCGGCATGCCGGAAACGCGCGTCCCAGTCCACGTTCATCACGGCATCGAGCGCAGCGAAACGCATGTCGCTTTTCCTGATGACCAGCGGATTGATTTCGATAGATTGCGCATCTTCGTTATCAAAACAGAGGATCAGGCGTGACGCGATTTTGGCGACCCGTTCTGCAATTTCTCCAGTGAAACCTGCTTCATAGGCAAGTTCGGTGAGCCGTTCAATGGTCGGGTTTTCATCGATCGGAATAAACAGGCGCCGGACGCTGTCCCAGTTGTCCTCGATATCCACGCCGCCTTTGTTCGATAACAGTATCTCTGCTCCATCACGGTTTCCTGCTATCGATACATAGTACTCCTCGTCATGGTCAAGCATTTCCGCCACAATGACCTGGCGTACTTCAGCTGTACCGATTTTATGCCCGATCATCTCCTTTGCGGAAGCGAGGGCTCCTTCGAGGTTGAGGCCGAGTTTGACAAGCCCGAGCTTGTAACGACCGCCGATAGCCTCATGGGCTTTAACGACAAGTTTTGATTCTCTCAGCCATTTATTAGCTTCACCAAGCTGTTCAAGGCGGTTGGGGTCCATGATGACAACATAATTCGGCACAGGAATGCCCCATTTGTTGAATAACTTCATGGCTGGCCCTTCAAGTATCTTAGCCATACTCTTACAGGGTTAATATGTTTTGGGTATATAAAAAAATAGGAAAGGCGCGCAAGTGTTCAAGTTAGCTATATTTTCATATAATCCAATAGCTGAAGAACCTTCGAGAACCAAAAATGTAAAAAATCATCGTTTTATGGACAATTTTGTACAATGGTGGCAAAACCTGCCGTCACAGATGAACCCGGTTATCATCTGGATTGGAAATTTCCCGATCCGATGGTATGGCATGATGTATATCATCGCATTCTCGGTTGTCTATGCGATGTCGCGCTACAGGCTGAAATCGGAACCGCTGACATTCGATAAATCATATATCGGCGATGCGCTTACCTGGGCTATGGCTGGAGTCGTTCTTGGAGGGCGGATCGGTTACATCCTTTTTTACGGCTTTCAGGATTTTCTTCATGATCCGTTAGGGGTCCTGGTTCCCTTCTCCTCCACATCGGGCGGATGCCGCTTTGCTGGAATAACCGGCATGTCCTACCATGGCGGTATAATCGGTACCATCCTCGCCCTATGGGGTTTCTCCCGATCACGGAAAAAAGGATTTCTCGAAACATTCGATCTTTTCATCCCAGCGGTCCCACTCGGTTATACGTTCGGCAGGCTCGGCAATTTCATCAACGGCGAGCTTTTCGGAAGAATTACCACCTCACCGGTCGGCATGTTTTTTCCGCTTGCACCCACCCATGAACTTCGCCACCCGTCTCAGCTTTATGAAGCTTTTTTCGAAGGGATTGTCCTGTTCATCATTCTCTGGAGCATTCGCCGAAAATCCCCATTCATCGGTTTTCTTTCAGCACTCTACCTTATTTCCTATGGATTTTTCAGATTTTTCATCGAGTATTTCCGGGAGCCGGATCCTCAGCTCGGGTTTGTTTTTCTGAATTTCTCTATGGGGCAGGTGCTTTGTTTCCTGATGATGATCGCTGGCCTCGGGATATTTGTCATGTCAGGGAAAGCTTCTCCCCTTGCCGGTAAACAATAGAATATGGTAAAAAGTAAAAAGCCCCGTTTTCAGACGAGGCTTTTCTTTTTACAGACTGCTTAATGCGTCAGGTGCTTGCCAGTGAAGCATTGCCGTTCGTTACCTGATAGACATTCTGGGCATTGTGACCGCGGGAGATGATATTGATACGGAACGAATCCGGGAGTTTTACCGGAATAAGCAGGGCATCATAATTATACAAGCCGTCCTTTCCTCCAGGAGATGCTATCGAAGGAAGTCCGATCCTGCGGTAAAGTTCCTTGCCGGTATCGTCAGTGACAACATAAATCCACGATTCGGTCTCGACGATGCCAGTTTTTTTCGTTTCAAAATTGATAGTCACAATGCCGCCTTTCGGTACTGATGCGATACGCGCAGCTTTAACCGCCTGCGACTCCCCTTCTACATCTGCCTGGAATGCTTCCTGATAGCAGGCTTTTTCATAGGGAGTGTAGACAAAGCTTTTAATGTGACCTCCAGCCGGAAGGCCCTGTTCGATTACTCGCACGGATGGTGCGGCAGAAACATTCGTCGTCATGAAACCAAAGATCGTAAAGATCATAAGCATGGCCGTCAATGACGATGCAGCTGCATTCAGCAGCTTATGTTCAGCGGATCGTCTCATTGTCATGAAAATTTGGGAGTTTACCGAGTGATTTTGGATGGCCTGAATCGTAATCGGGAATGACAGCCGCCTCCACGACCGATAAGAAACAATTGGGAAAAACAGGCCGGGTCTGCATGGGGTACAAATCCGGCGGTAAAAAAAAATCAGAAAATGGTTGTAATCTTCCGACAACCTATTGTAAAGGGTGGAGATAACTTGTGAAGGTGCTGACTCAATAAGCTGCACCAATGTAGAATATGTATGAACTACGTTCATATCCAAGAGACTGAAATGGGGTTCAGTTGGGGCCTCTGTCAGATATTTTTCTACTTAAATATAAGGCATTTTCTTATGGATAAGGCATAATATTTGCAAGAATGTTTTAGTCCTATATTTTGACCGGCTTGGTGTTAATATTTATTATTTTCTTTTAATGTAATTGCTTGAAGGCATATATGAACAATTAAGCATGTCTTTATATTGATAGTTTTTCTGAAAATATTTTACTCAAGTTTTATTGGGTTTGCAATTTTCAAAAGCACTTTCTTCTTTATTTTACAACAGGAAAACAACCTCGGTAAACAGTTTTTAACGGTGAGTCCGCTATATTTTTTCACATGAACCTCCATCAGCCATGCATCCACCTGAAGAAAAACTCGGTTCGTTTTACCTGGGCGCAGAATTCGATCCTGCAACCGGGACTCGGTCTGAAAAAGCAGTTCAATATGATTCGAGGGACCTGACAACCCATGCCGTTTGTGTCGGAATGACCGGCAGCGGCAAAACCGGACTCTGTGTCGGCCTGCTCGAGGAAGCTGCCCTCGACAGGATCCCCGTCCTGCTGATCGACCCCAAGGGTGATATGACCAATATGCTCCTGCAGTTCCCTGAGCTGAGGGCAGAAGATTTCAGGCCATGGATCAATGAAGACGATGCAAAAAGAAAAGGAAAAACTCCGGACGAGTTCGCTTCCGCAACGGCGGAGTTCTGGAAGAACGGCCTTGCCGAATGGGGCATGGGTCCCGAGAGATTGCGGCTCCTCAAAGATGCTGCCGATTATACCATTTATACCCCCGGCTCTGAGTCCGGTATGCCACTGAGCATTCTTGGAAGCTTCAAAGTTCCTTCTGGGCTGAATTTCGAGGAGCATGCCGAAACGATCAGGGAACGCATCTCGGGAACGGTCACGGCCCTCCTCGGTCTTGCGGGAATCAATGCGGACCCTGTAAGGAGCCGGGAAGCGGTCCTGCTCTCCGCCATATTCGAATTTTTCTGGAAATCAGGTAAAGACCTCGATCTTTCATCACTCATCATGTCGGTGCAGAAACCTCCTGTGCGGCAGGTAGGTGTGTTTGACATCGATACGTTTTTCCCTGAAAAGGAGCGTTTCGAGCTTGCCATGGCGTTCAATACCATCCTGGCTTCGCCGTCTTTTCAATCCTGGCTTGCGGGAGACCCTCTCGACATATCCATGATGCTCTATACTCCAGAAGGCAAACCGCGCGTAAGCATATGTTATCTCGCCCACCTGAGCGACAGCGAAAGGATGTTTTTCGTCACGCTTCTGTTGGAAAACCTCATAACCTGGGTCAGGGCCCAGCCGGGCACATCGAGCCTTCGGGCATTGCTCTACTTCGATGAGGTTTTCGGGTTCATCCCTCCGGTCGCGGAACCTTCTTCAAAAAGGCCGCTGCTGACCCTGCTCAAGCAGGCAAGGGCTTTCGGGCTCGGTTGCGTACTGGTTACGCAGAACCCGGTCGATCTTGATTACAAAGGTCTTACCAACACCGGGACATGGTTCATCGGCAAGCTCCAGGCGGAACGTGACAAGTTGCGCGTGCTCGAAGGTCTGAAAAGCGCTATAGCAGAAGCCGGAGGCAAGGGTGGAACCGACTACGACAACCTGATAAGCCAGCTCGGAAACAGGGTTTTCCTTATGCACAACGTCCACGAAGACCGTCCCGTCATTTTTCAGACCCGATGGGTAATGAGCTATCTTTCCGGTCCCATGACTCGCCCGCAGATTCAGATGCTGATGAATGACCGGAAAAAGAGGACGCAGACCACTCCCATTCCTGATAAAAACGCCACCAAAATCCCCGATGCAGCAGTCAGGACGGAAAATCAGCCAACTCTTTCAGCTACAGATGCAAATTCCGGCAATGACGTCCCGTTCGGTTTCAGCGAAACGGTTCCCGGGCTCGACCCGGCCCTCAAACAACTTTACCTGAAAACGATTGTCAGTCCTGAGTCTGCAATACAGGAGCTTTCCAGAGAGACAGGCTCGGCCACTCAGGTTCGCAAGGCCCGGATCGTCTATGAGCCTGCCGTCCTCGGATCGGCATCAGTCATGTTCTCGGACAGAAAATACCAGATGAACGAGCGCGAAGATTACCTGATGGCATTTCAATCGTTTTCAGGAACGCCTGTAAGCATCGAATGGAAAGATGCCGAGAGGCTTCACGTTTCGAACGATTCTTTCCTTGCATCGGCAGATTGCCCTTCAGACGGCCCGAGACCGGTTTTCGCATCTGTCCCGGAGCAGGCAAACAGCCAGAAAAAAATTGCCGCTTACGGAACGGGCCTTGCCGACTGGATCTACTACAACGCTCGCCGACACATCGCATTTCACAAGGAGCTGGACCTTTATCAGTTGCCCGGTGAAGATGAAAGGGATTTCATGATCCGCCTCCAGCAGGCTTCCCGTGAAAAAAGGGATGCGGAAATAGACGAGCTCGAAGAAAAATTCAAACCCCGTATCGAGAAGCTTCAGGAACGGGCTCAGCGTGAACAGCGTGAACTCGAGAAAGACGAAGCTGTTCATGCAAGCCGTAAAACACAGGAAATTGTCGGAATCGGCGAAACCGTGCTCGGTCTGTTTCTCGGAAGAAAGAGCACAAGGTCTGTCAGCAGCGCTGTAAGCAACCGCCGTATGACTGCAAATGCACGGGCCGATGTAGAGGAGTCACGTGAAACGATACAGAGCATCCTGCAGGAGATCGATGCATGCAATGATGACATGAAAAAACTTGCCGATCAGATATCTCTGAAATGGGAACGCCTCGAGGATGATATAAGCCGCGTGGAAATTGCCCCGAGAAGAAGCGATGTAACGGTAAATTTCCTGGCTCTTGCATGGCTTCCCTTCTGGCGGATCTCATATTCGGGCCCTGCCGGCGAAAGCACATTTTCAAGCCCCGCATAT
>CAIYPU010000015.1 GCA_903928225.1 uncultured Chlorobiaceae bacterium | reverse complement strand
TGCCTTTGCGGTGACGACGGGGATGATACCCTCGACGGGGGCAGCGGCAGCAACTATCTTTCCGGTGGTGCAGGAAATGATCTCCTCATCGACAGTGCTTCGGATTCTGCGCTTTCCGCTCTGGATGGCTCCGATTCGCAGAGCGGCTGTGAAACGGACGACTGCCTCTCCGGTGATGAAGGCAACGATACGATCATGGGAGGGTTCGGCAACGACTGGCTTTCCGGCGGCCAGGGTGATGATATCCTCATTGATAATGCCGGTGACAATGGCCTGTCCGGAGGAGAAGGAAACGACTCTCTCACGGCTGGTGACGGCGATGACTGGCTGAGCGGCGACGAGGGAGACGATACGCTCTATGGCGGAAATGGCGACGACGATCTCAACGGAGGTGATGGAAACGATATTCTCAACGATACTTCCGGAAACAATGGACTATCGGGCGGCAAAGGCAATGATTCACTGACGGCAGGTGACGGGAACGATTGGCTGAGCGGCGACGAGGGAGATGATACGCTCAATGGCGGGAAAGGAGACGACCAGTTGTATGGAAAATCCGGCAATGATATCCTCATTGACACTGCCGGCAACAACAATATCTCTGGTGGTGAAGGTAACGATACCCTGACTGCCGGAATTGGTAACGACTTCCTTTACGGGGAAAGCGGGGATGATTCCCTGAACGGAGGCGACGGCAACGATTATCTTGGAGGAGGTTCCGGAAACGACACCCTAACGGACAGTACCGGGGACAACAAATTCTCGGGCGGTGACGGTAATGACTCCATCACCGCTGGAGCCGGAAACGACACGATCTCCGGCGATGGCGGCGACGATACGATCTATGGTAACGGCGGAAACGATGTCCTCTATGGCGGTTATGGCGTTGATCTCATTTACGATGTCTCGGGCGCCAATAAATTTTCCGGCGGCGACGGTAACGACACCATCACTGCCGGGACAGGAAATGACACCATATACGGTGACGGCGGTGACGATATCATCCGGGCGGGTGACGGGATCAACATCGTCTACGGTGGAGCGGGCATCGACCACATCGAAGCCGGTACAGGAAACGATACCCTTAACGGGGACGATGGGGACGACTCAATCAACGGTAGTGCTGGAAATGACTATCTCGGGGGAGGTGGCGGCAACGACCTCCTGAACGACACCATCGGGGACAATAAATTTTCCGGGGGCGAAGGTAATGACTCCATCACCGCTGGAGCCGGAAACGACACGATCTCCGGCGATGGCGGCGACGATACGATCTATGGCAACGGCGGAAACGATGTCCTCTATGGCGGTTATGGCGTTGATCTCATTTACGATGTCTCGGGCGCCAACAAATTCTCGGGCGGCGACGGCAATGACACCATCACTGCCGGGACAGGAAATGACACCATATACGGTGACGGCGGTGACGATATCATCCGGGCGGGTGACGGGATCAACATCGCCTATGGCGGATCGGGCATCGACCTCATCGAAGCAGGTACAGGAAATGATACCCTTAACGGAGATGACGGAAACGATACGATCAATGGCGGAGCTGGTAACGATTATCTTGGTGGCGGAGCTGGTAACGACCTCCTGAACGACACCATCGGTGACAATAAATTCTCGGGCGGTGACGGTAATGACTCCATCACCGCTGGAGCCGGAAACGACACGATCTCCGGCGATGGCGGCGACGATACGATCTATGGCAACAGCGGTAACGATGTCGTCAATGCGGGTTCAGGTGCTGATACAGTCACAGGAGGAGACGGAAACGATTCCCTCTCCGGCGGCGGCGACAACGACATCCTTTTCGACGACCTCGGAGACAACAGGTTCGCCGGCGGTGAGGGCAGCGACCTTGTCACCGCAGGCAGCGGAAATGACACCCTGTATGGTGAGGGCGGCGATGACACGCTTTTCGGCGGCGGGGGGAAGGATTATCTCTCAGGCAGCTACGGCAATGACATACTGACAGATACATCTGGAGACAACAGGTTTTATGGTGGTGACGGGAACGACCTTATCACCGCAGGCAGCGGAAATGACACCCTCTCCGGAGACAATGGCGATGACACACTTTCCGGAGAAAACGGGAACGATTCTCTCAACGGAGGGGCCGGCATAGACATACTCGATGCAGGCGAAGGTAATGATACCCTCTATGGACAGTCCGGCACCGACTCGCTTTCCGGGGGTTCAGGCAATGATTACCTCAATGGGGGGTATGACAATGATTACCTCGACGGTGATGCCGGAAACGACCTTATGTCCGGAAGTGACGGGAATGATTCGGGTTCCGGAGGGACAGGCAACGACACCCTGAAAGGGGAAAACGGCAACGACACGCTTTCTGGAAACGACGGAGATGACAGTATCATTGGCGGATACGGCAACGATCTCCTGACAGGTGGATACGGCAATGATATCATGAAGGGAGACGACAATGAAGATATCCTTGCGGACGCCCTTGGAGCCGATTATTTTTCGGGAGGAAACGGCAACGACATGCTGGTTTCGGTTCATGATACTTCCAGCGACACGATGATGGGAGGTGCCGGCACAGATATGTTCATTTTTGCTCCAATCGGAACGGATCCTTCTGGCATCGGAATCGGAAGCGACACCATCCTTGACTTCAGCGCTTCACAGGGTGATCGCATCGCCATCGCAGGTGACAATGTCAAGGCAAACGTCTGGTATGAAATCGACTATTTCGATTCCAACTTTGACAATAAAGACGACTCAAGCCTGATTACACTGTATACGGGCACAACAGCACTCGGCAGCATCACAGCAAGCAAATCAATAGTGAATGAAAGCCAGATTGATTATTACGAACTCACCCATGACGAGTTGCAGACGGCTGAACAAATGCTGATCTGATCATTTTCTGATGGCTGCCGGAACATTGATTGTGCTCCGGCAGCTCTGCCGTAAGCTACTCCCCTTCTCCGACAGGCTCCTTCGATGTCGAAAGGAATCCCCTGCCCTGCGCGAAGTAGATATAGACCGGTTTTTCATTGCGAAGCACATCGAGCACGCTCTGGAACATGGCCGAAGGAAGGTGCATCAGGATAATGTTTCCGAGCTGGCTGTCGTTTTCAAATACCATTCCGGGGTCATTGAACCTCACATACGCCACAGGGCTTCCATCAGGACCATAGAGTGCTATCTGGGCACGGTTTGTCTGATAACCCTCGGGGCTTCCGTAAAAAAGGACATGATATTCTTTGATTTCGGTCGTCATAGGGCCCTCCTTCTGTTTGATGAACAAATCGCTTTATACTTTCTGTAACAAAAAGAAAGGACAATTCAGTCATCATGAGAGGGAGCATTTTTCCCTGAAATCGCTTCTTTCGCATTGTCAGGGCTGTTCCGGGAAGTGGACCTCGAGCCAGAGGGAAGCTTCGCTGTTGCCGAATTTTTTTGCCTTCCGCATGTCTTCGAATGCTTTTGCCCGATCGTTCATCGCATATTCCGCCTGAGCGCGGGCAAAATAGGCCTTGTCATAGTTGTATTTCAATCTGATCGCTTTCGAATAGTCTTCAAGAGCCTTGTCATAGAGCTTCATTGCGGCATAACATCTGCCCCGGTGAAAGCGGGCACGCTCACAGGAATGATCGATATCAATGGCCCTGGTAAAATCCCCGATTGCGGACTCGTATTCGCCGAGCTCATAGAGTGTTTTTCCTCGGGCATACCAGGCCTCGAAGGACTTGCCGTCCTTTGCAGTAGCGATATCGAGTTCGGCAAGCGACTCCCTGAACATTCCCTTCTCGTAGTAACTTTCACCAAGCGTGATATGCTCCTGAACGGATGCGTTGCAGACAGCAGTGAGGAAAAACAACGCAAATGCCGTTAAAAGCAGAATTGATCTCATATTATTGTCAGTGGATTTGTTTACCGATAAGTTATGAAAACCCGGCGCCGTTTTTACCCTTCATGCGATTCTTTCATCCATCCCATATCTCCCATAAGTCCCATCACCTCTGTTTCCCCCTCAATGCACAACCGATTTCGAAAACAGATTGATAACGATCACTCCCGCGATGATGAGACCTATGCCTGCAAGAGCGGCCAGATCAAGCTTCTGCTGGTAGAAGAACCACCCGACAATGGTGATCAGCACGATGCCCACGCCGGACCAGAGGGCATAGACAATGCCGACCGGAAAGGTTCTCAGGGTAAGCGCGAGAAAATAGAATGCCGCAGCGTAACCGGCAACGACAACCGCGGAAGGAAGCGGGCGGGAAAAGCCGTCAGTCTCTTTAAGCGCCGAAGTTGCTGCAACTTCACAGACTATTGCGATAATCAGATAAAACCATTGCATATGATTGACGGTCCTTTCCGGTTAATGTGATGAAAAATGTGCAGAATGGATAGTTTTATGTAAACGCTGTATCGGAATTCCGTGTTAGTTATGAAGTTGTGGTATTGAACCGGAAGCAATAACCCATTTTGCATCCAGTGTCAACAAACAGCCTTTTTCTGTTTTTTCAGTATATGTCCGGTTTATGTTCAGTTGGCTTTTTATGAAATACGACCATGGCGCAACAACAGGATCACTCAAACATCGACGGACCTGTCCTGCAAATTAAAAAAATATCAACCGTGTCCTTGAAACATCGTATCACCGCATGGCATGCCGTTCTTACGGTTGTTATTGTGACCCTGCTCATTTACCCGGCAGTTTCCGGAAGTGCCGCACCCTCGGCAAACCTCACGGAAACCACATCCCCTGCATCACAAACGGGCCGCATTGTTGTCACCATCACGAATATCAATCGTCCAGGCGGGGTTTTAGGCATATTGCTCCATAACTCAAAAAAAGGTTTTCCCGGCAAACATGAACTTGCACTTGTTTCACAGCAGAAAAAATACTCGGGGAACTCGGACAGGGTTGTTTTCGAAAACATTCCCTACGGAACGTACGCGATCAGCGTAGCCCATGATGAAAACGGCAACGGAAAGCTCGATGCGAATTTCATAGGCATTCCGAAAGAAGGGGTCGGCGTTTCAAACAATCCTAAAATAGGCATGGGCGGTCCGAAATTCGATCAATGCTCGTTTACGCTGGGAGAGCAAGAGCTTGCAATGACCATCCTGATGAAATATCTTTGATTCAAGGAACTCTTTTTCCAAAGCAAAAAGACCATTCATGAACAAACGTTCAGTCGCAGCCCTTAAAATATCTGCCCTGGCTGCGTTCGCAGCGACAGCCGGATGCAGTCCCACGGTAAAACTCGAAGCACCTGAAAAACCCATCGTGATCAATATGAACATAAAAATCGACCACGAGATCAGGGTCAAGCTTGACAGGGATATTGAAAACATGCTTGAAACGAGAAAAGATATTTTCTAACCACTGGAACGGCCCTATGATCATGATTATTTTCAAACGGTTTATGGCATCGGTATACAGACCAGTTGCCCTGATTGTTCTGATTCTTGCCACCACTCATGCCGCTTTTGGCCTGGATCTCGCCACTGCCCGCTCAAGGGGGCTTGTCGGAGAAGTCGACACCGGCTACCTGGCCATACCTCCCGGAGCGACCCTTGAGGCGAAAGAGCTTGTCGAGAGCGTCAACAAGGAAAGACATGCCGCATATGTTTCACTCGCAGCCAAAAATGGTGTATCTGCCGTAGTGTCCGGACAACTGACGTTTGAGAAACGATACCCATCCTTCCCGGCAGGCACCTGGATAAAAATCCAGGGGAAATGGATAAAAAAAGCAACGTGACCCGCTGAAACGCACTATGTCGTGAAAATCCCGCTACGCATAATCGCAGTATCGATTCTTCTGCCGGTTATCTTTGCTGCGGCTGCATGGCTTTGTTTCCCTTTCTATGCGCAATTGATTCTTGACCGTGCCCTGCGGGGCACTCCCCTTTCGGTAAAAATCTCGGGTATCGGTCATCCTGATTTTACAGGAGTAAGGTTCCGATCGCTTGAAGCGTTCTTCACCTCCCCCCCAGGTCCCTGCAGCAGCGGAAAAACCATGTACAATATGCGGCTGAACAACGGAAAACTTACCATCGGGCTCATACAATCGAGCGGAAACGAGGGTTCGCCATCCCCTCAAAAAAAACACTCAGGCGTTGCCGCTTTGCTCTCTGTCACATCCGATTCTCTTCATCTCGACTCCAGGCCTGGCTTTATTACGTTCACCGACCGCAACCCGCGAATATCCATCCTTTTCGAATCGTCCTCCCGAAAGGGACTGATCCCTTCATTCGAGCCACGTTCAGCAACGTACACCATTCAGGACGCCACAATCCGGCGAGATGAGTTGATTCTCTCGGGAGTGAACTGCAAGGTGCGGCTCCTAGCGACAGAACACTGGAAGCAGCCCAAAGAATGGTTATCTATAGAAAGAGTTTACAGCAAAAGAAAACTGCTCCCTCTTGGTGGATTCAAAGCTCTTTTCACGACAAAGCCCGATCCGCTCAAACCCTGCACCGTTACACTTGAAAACTGTTCCGTGGAGCTGTTTCATTTGAAGGCAACGGCTGAACATATCGAATACTGCCTGAAAAACAATAAATCCAGGTTTACCCTCCGTCTCGACGACATTCCCCTTGATAAATTGACCGCTAACGGAACCAGAAGGAACACTTTCCCGACAGCTTCAGGAAAAATAAAGGGACTTATTCCCGTTGAATTAAGTGAATCTGTCGCTCAAATCCGCAATGCCCGGGTTATAGCGGAAAAAGGATCCACGGTTTCCTGGCTTACTCCCCAAGGCAAACCCTGGCTCACTGTCGACCTCGCAGACAAAAAACGTGAATCGGGAATGATCGAAAACTTCTCGGCAAAGGTTACGCTCAACCGAAAAACAAATAGCACTTCCGGAATCGAAATTCATGATCTGTCGGCTTCCGTTTTCGGAGGGAAAATAGCTTCTGTACCGATGCTGCCTGCTCCTGCAGAAGGGAAAGCTCTTTTGGCACTGAAACTGAACAATATCGATCTCCTCGGCAGGGTACAGCTGCAAGGCGACTACAAGGGCTCTCTCAGAGGGAAGATAAGCGGCATGATGCCGATCAGGTTCGACAAGAACGGAGTTTCGATCGCCAACGCACGATTAAAATCTCCCGGAGGAGGTATCGTTACCATAGAGCTTCCCGGCAAACCTGAACAAAACCTGAAAGAACGGATCATTGCCGCCGGGGGCATGAAAGCCGATTATATCTTCAGCGAACCGGACATCGTTTTCAGTCGCGCCCCTGATGGACATACCACAGTCAGGTTCACCCTGAAAAAGCTCCAGCGCAAAACCCCGACCGGCAGTATCGAGTTCCTGCTCCCAACAGGGACCCTTTCACTCCTTTATGACAGAAAAAAACCTGACATGGTATCCCTTTCAGACTTCAGCGCCAAGCTGCTTGATGGAAACATCCTCATCAGGAAAGCTGATTACGACATGAGGAATAAAGTGACGGAAACAACTCTTTTCCTGAACGGGATCCCGCTCCAGAAACTGCTCGAACTTCAGGGAGTGAAAAAAATTTATGCGACAGGGTCAATGAAAGGCAGTGTCCCACTCAGGATTAACAGCGACAGATATGAAATAATGAACGGCGGTCTTGACGCGGAACGGTCGGGACAGATCATTTTTTCTTCGACACCCGAGGAACGCGCAGCAGCAAGCCAGGGATTACGGACAACCTACGAAGCCCTGTCGAATTTTTTCTATGTCGAGCTGCTTTCATCGATCAGTATGGCCCCGGATGGAAAATCGGTCATAACTGTCAAGCTCAGGGGAAACAATCCTGACTTTCAGGGAGGAAGGCTCGTCGTGATGAACCTCAACATAGAACAAAACCTGCTTGACCTCTTTCGGAGCCTCTCCATATCTTCCGGTATCGAGCAGATCATTTCGGAAAAGACAATGCAGATGAAAAAAAAATAAACAGCAAAGACATCTCCATGATCTTTCCCGCATATAACAATAACGCTTTCAGTTTCAGCGATTCGTGATCGATTTTTCCGTAACCATTTCCATGCGGGTTGACCTTGAAAGCAGACGGCAGGAAGCTGTCCCCGTCATATGACTTGTGGAAAGCTTCCTGCGGCAGCAAACGTCCTCAATAGGGACGCGGTGGAGGAGGAGGCGGTGGAGGCGGATATCCATAACCGCCGGGGCCGCCATGGGGTGGCGGTGGTGGTGGCGGACCATGGTGATAACCATTATGGTGATACGGATCGTCATCCCATCTGTCATAAGGTGCACAGCCTGCAAAGCTTAACAGTAAAACCAGCGCGACAATCTTTTTCATCGGTGCCTCCTCGGAAAATCAATTCATCAAATACCTTATAACTGATATTCTAAAACACGAGCTTTCCGTTTTCCGTTTCACATATCCGTTAATTTCATGAAATAAAATATGTTCTGCGGCCTGTTCTTTTTGTCGTCGAACCTCGTCGAAAAAGAGTACCAAGGTCAATATTGACGATTTGCGAAGGCCTGCGGGACAGCACCTTTTCTTCAGGGATATTTCCTGCAATTATGAAGGATTCCCCCAGATTCCTACAAATCAGTAGAATAATTCCGCATCCCCAATCAGCCGCAGTTCTCCTCTTATTCATTTCAAATAAACACATTACATCTCAGATACTTTCTATGGCACGATTTTTGAATCTACTACGATGGCATATCACCGATAATCAGTAAAGAAACAGATCATGGACAGCATAACCACCATCTATGGCGAGCTCAGGGGTGTCGAGTTCCGTCAGCTCTTTTCCAACAAAAAAGCCGACGGCTGTCTGGTATGTTCGAAAAATGTGCTTGAAACGCCTTACGGCAGCCTTGTCCCGCTTTACGAAGCTGAAGATATGGGACGAAGGACCGTGAAGCCTGCCTATTTTTACAAGGACGGCAGCCTCAAATCCCTTGCGCTGCAGTCCCGGACGCTGCTGCGTACCCCTGCCGGCAGGATCCCGGCCGAACTGGTGACTTTCCACAGTAACGGCAGCCTGAAACGTGTTTTTCCCCTCGACGGCTCATTGAGTGGATTCTGGTCCTGGAAAAACGAATATGAACTTTCCGAAGAGCTCGATATAGAAACGCCAGCCGGAACAATCCGCACGAAAATCATCGGTATGCAGTTCCATGAAAACGGTGTCGTGAAAAGCCTGACATTCTGGCCGTCCGAAACGGTTTCCATCATGACGCCGCTTGGAAAAACAGAAATCAGGAAAGGGCTGGCTTTTTACGATAACGGCGCTGTCCGTTCATTCGAGCCTCGCTTCAAAACCGACGTTGAAACACCGATCGGGTTCATTTCGGCTTACGACAACGAACCGAACGGCATCCACGGGGACATCAATTCACTGCAGTTTTCAAGGAATGGAGCTGTGGAAGCGTTGAGCACCGTCGATCATGAAGTCGAAGTGACGGTTCCGGGAAAAGGGAGCAGGGTTTTCAGACCCGGCGTAAAAAACAACGTCTGCGGGGATGAACGCAAAGTGAGCGTACCGATGAAAATCCGTTTCACTCGCGAAGTGGTCATGTTCCATGACAATCCCGAATATTCGTTCGAACTCGGGAGTTGCCGTTTCACGGTCAGAAAAACAGAAGACAAAAGAGAGGAGCCTGCTTACTCCTGCGCCGGATAATTCATCAAGGCGGCATGCATTCCTGCCAACCAGCCGGTTGAAAAAGCCGCCTGCAGGTTGAAGCCGCCTATCTCCCCGGCATAATCGAGAAGTTCGCCGCAGAGGAACAGGCCCGGTCGGGTCCTCGACTGCATTGTTTTCGGATCGACTTCTGACAGCGACACGCCTCCGGCGGACACTTCGCCCTCGTCAAGCGGCACTTTCCGCACCATGCCGAGCGGAAAGCGCTTCAGGACCGAAAGCAGGGATTTTCTCTGTTCCTTCGTGAGCGTGCTCAAGGTCGCATCTTCAGGGACAGCCGAAGCATCGAGGATATACGGAACGATTGCCGTAGGGATGGTCCCCTGTTCCCCTTGCGTAAATGAAGCGGCAGGAGGGGCGATCGGACATCCCTGCAGGAATTTCCTGACCGTCCGCGGCCCGTGCTCTCTTGCCTGTAGCAGCAATATTTTTTCAAGCTTTTCCTTTTCATGTTCGGGGAACATATCGGCATAGAGCCGGACCTCGCCCGAGGCATGCAGCTCCGCG
Source organism: uncultured Chlorobiaceae bacterium (assembly GCA_903928225.1). Taxonomy (GTDB): domain Bacteria; phylum Bacteroidota; class Chlorobiia; order Chlorobiales; family Chlorobiaceae; genus Chlorobium. The sequence goes on along the minus strand of CAIYPU010000015.1, from coordinate 38,489 downwards.
ATATCACGGGACAGGGAGAGTACGGCCGGGCCGCTGAAACCCCTGTGCGTAAAAAGGACATCTCCCGGCCTTTCCACCCTTGCTTTTCCCGACAAGGCAATCAGATGAACCTTCCTCAGCGACAATCCGGCAAGTGCCGATGGAAAGGGCGTTACGGTATGGACGGGCGCAAGGGCCGGATGTGGAGTGACGAGCGTATGGCCGAATTTCCCCGCTATTCGAAGCCCGTCGCCGGTCGTGCCCGTTCGTGCATAGGAAACCCCGCCCGAGGCAAGGATCACGGCATCTGCCTCCAGTGTTCCTCCGGTATCGGTCTGAACGAGAAACCTGCCATCAGCATGAAAAACTCCGGTAACCCGACATGAAAGCCTGAGATCGACTGATTGTTGGCTCATGAGGTTTTCAAACACCTGCACAACCGACAATGCGTTTCCGCTCGAAGGAAATATTTTGCCGTCAGGCCGCGCTTGCGTTTCGACCCCTCCCGAATGAAGCAGAGCGAGCAGGTCGTCGCCGTTGAAGGCAAAAAGCGAGGGCCGGAGGAACCGCTGTTCGGATTGTCTTAAAAAACCTTTCTCGAGGATCTCCTTCGGAGCGCCACGATGGGCCACGTTGCACTTCCCTCCGCCCGATATCCTGACTTTAGCCGCAGTACGGTCGTTCCGTTCAAGCACCGTTATCAAACATGGGAAACGGGCTTTTTGCGCTTCGGTGGCGGCCGAAACTGCGGCAGCCATTCCTGAAGCGCCGCAGCCTGCGATGACAATGCGCTGCAGTGCCCTGTGAGGCCTTTGTTTATCAGTCCGGCGTGAAACACCTTGCTTTTCCCCGGAAGGACTAGGATGCTTTTCAGTGGAAGGTTCGATGATGTTATTCCTTTGTTTTTACCCTCATGCCGTCCTGAAGCTCATTGGTCGGGTGAACGACAACCCGGTCTCCCGGCATGAGGCCTTTGACGACCTCTGCCCGCCAGATTCCCCTCATGCCGATATCGACATGGCGAAGTATTGCCCGTCCATTTTCCAGGACAAAAACCTCCCAGGATGATTTGCCCCTGAAAAGGCTGCTGACGGGTACCTGGACGACATTCTGCTTCTCATCGAGCACGATTTCAGCCTGTACGCGGAAATTATCTCCCAGGCGGGGATCGTATTGTTTCAGTCCGGCAATGATATTCACCCTTTTTTCCTCGATCCCGAGTGCGGAGGTTTTCGTAAACGCGGCAGGTTCAACCCTCCTGACGACGGCTTCGGCATCACTCTTCCCCCCCCAGTCGGTAACGATGACCCTGCATCCCGGACGGACGCCGACGGCATCGGAAGAAAGCACGTCGATTACGATTTCCAGGGCTGACGGGTCTCCAATGTCAAGCAGAGGGGCTCCTGCAGCCACGACCCTCTGGCTCTTCTCATGCACCTTCAGGACCTTGCCGTCTGCCGGAGAGAAAACCGTTACCGGCTTTGACGACAGGCGGGAATCCACCCGTGACTCGAGCGCTTCGAAATTGTAACGTGCGGCGGCGGCCCCTGATCGAGCTGCATCGGCTTCCTTGCGAAGGACCCCTGCTTCTTTCTCCGCTATTTCAAAGCTCTCCCTGGAAATGGCACCTTCCCTGTAGAGGTTTTTATATCGCTCAGCTCGCCGGTTTGCCTGTTCGAGATTGAGCGTCGCGCTCCGCTCCCTTGCCACGGCTTCATCATATGCCGCCCTGCCGGATCCGGCCCTGAGCGAGGCTTCGCGGAAATCGCGGGCATCGAGGGCCGCAGGAAGCACCGAAGCGACCGGAGCGCCTTTCCTGACGCTGTCCCCCTCTTCAAGGGTTATCCTTTCGATACTTCCCGTTACGGGTGATGAGATTACATACCGTTCGTTGACGCGAGTCACGCCTTCGCCCTCGAGAAGGAGCTGGAGCGGGCCTTTGATGACCAAATCCGAATCAACCGGAAGCGGTGCGGGCCTCAGGACAAGAAAAAGCACAATACAGGCAAGAAGCAGGGCAATTGCCCCGAACCGCTGTGTCCTGGATAGTTTCATCTCCGAATGTTATTCCCTGGTTTTGAGAACGGCGACAAGGTCGAGCCTGACAAGCCTTCTCCTGACGGCAAGCCCGGAAACTGTTGCTACAATAATAATAACCACAAAGGCGAAAATAAAGTTATATGCACTGAAGACAAGCGGCATGCGGTAAAGTTCGGAACTCAGTGCAAGAGAAAGCAGAACGGAAAGCCCGATGCCGAACAGGAAGCCGAGAGGTATTGCGATACCGGTGAGAAGCGCCTGCTCCCCGAGAAGGATGATCGATACCTCCCTGGTCGACAACCCGAGCACCCGAAGGCTTGTCAGCTCCCTTGCCCGCTCGGAAAGCGAAATGCGGGCCCCGTTGTAGACGACAGAAAATGCCAGGATACAGGCGAAAGAGGTCAGGATGACGGTCGAAGTGTTCATGCTTTTCGCAATAAGCTCGTCGAAGCTTTTCCTGAGCGCCTTGAGCATCATGATGCCGGAAATTCCCGGCATCTCTTTGAATTTCGAATAAAGCCCGCCGGCTTTGGACGAATCAATGCGCAGGTAAGCTGCATTCAGCGCGCCCCCGTCTCCTGCCAGCCGGTCGAGGTCCCGAAGGTTCATGTAAGCGGAAAGTCCTAGCATTTCGTCAATCGTACCTGCAAGCATGACCTGGCGGCGAAGTTGCCTGCCCTGCTGGAAATCGACATTGAGCATGTCGCCGGGACGGGCGCCGAGTATATCAGCAAGGGTTTTCGTGAGCACGATCCCCCCCGTCGGCAGGACAACCTGCCGGTTATCCTTGTCTACAAGGCGCTGCAGCCCTTCGGCAGACTCCACCCCCTTGATCGACTGACGCCTCGAACGATGCCCGAAACTGATCCTGACGGGTTCTTCCCTGTAGTATTCATGTTCGAGAACCCCGTCGAGGGATGCGATGTTGTACCTTACGGAAAAGGGCATCGGATCCCTGAAAACAATGGTCACATCTTCGCGATGCTTTTCGCTGAACTCTACGAGCATCATGCGGTCGGTAACATCGTAGGTATAGCGCCCGGCGACCAGGATGGCGACCGAGAGCGCAATCATGATGACCGTAAGGGCAGCTTTCAGCGGCCTTCGCTCGAGGTTTCGCACAATGATCCTGATGGGGACCGGAATTTTCTTCCGAATCGACTCCCGCTGAAATATTCCGGGCCTGTAAGTCACAGGAGTATCGGGGCGCATCGCTTCCGCAGGAGGCATCTCAACCGCCTTGCGGAATGCGCTCCAGGCACCGAACAGGGCCGCAATGAAGCTCAGCAGGACCGAAAGCGCGACATCCTCGATCCTGAAATAATAGACCAGTTCCGCAAAATTGTAGAAATCACCGTAGATGTTCATCAGTCCCCTGCCGAGCCAGGCACCCAGAGACGTCCCGATAACCGACCCGACCGTTGTCGGCACCATGGCAAACCCGAGGTAGTGGAAGCCGATATCTTCGTTCGAATAGCCCATCGCCTTGAGCACGGCAATCTGGTCGCGTTGTGTCGTCACGATCCGCCTCAGCACGATGTTGAGCAGAAAAACGGCCACGCCGAGAAAAATCGAGGGCAGGATCGTAATCTGCATGCCGACCTGCTTGATCTCGTCCGAAATGAACCTGTCGGAAAGCTGCTCGCTCCTGCCGTAAGCTCCGAGGGAACCGTAAGGCCTGAACAGGTGGTCGAGCTGCATGAGGATATCTTTTTCCGAGGTCCCGTGGGTGAGGGCAAGGGAGAGATCGTTGAAGGAACCGCTCATATCGAGCGCGGATTCGAGTGACCTCCGGCCCATCCAGAATATCCCGAACCGCCGGTTGTCAGGAAAAAACGACCCGGGCTGGACTTCGTAAATATATTCCGGCGAAAGCCCCATGCCGACAATCACCAGTTCTTTCTTGCGGCCGTTGATCACCGCCCCCACCCGGTCGCCCGGTACCAACCCGTTCGCCTCCATGAAGGGTTTACTGGCAATGACCTCGTCGCTCTTTCCCGCTTCGATATACCTGCCTTTCCTGATGAAGACATCATTCAGCCCGGCCATTCCCCGGTATTCCGGAATAGAAACGATACGACCTGTCGCAGGTTCATCGAGCCCCGGAACGTCAAGGGTCACGTCGGCAATGACACGGGTCGTGACCGAAGCGACGCCCGGAATGCCGCCGACACTCTCGCGGTAGAATTCCGGGGCACGCTTGACCTGCATGAATACATCGGCAAACCGGTACCGGCTGTAATATTGCTGACGGGATGCTTCAAGCGAATACCTGACGCTGCTCATGGAGACGAACACGGAAATGCCGCATGCCACGACCGCCGCGACTGCAAGCATCTGGCCCTTGAGGTGCATCAGGTCGCGAAAGAGCTTTCTGCGGAGCATGTTCATAGCCGCCTTCCTTTACCAGACCAGTTCAGACGGAGAAAGACGGGACGCATTCCGCAGGTCTTCGGTCACCTCCCCGCTGCTCAGGTGGATAACCCTGTCAGCCATGCCGGCAATGGAAACATTATGGGTGATGACAAGGGTCGTCGTGCCGATTTCACGGTTCACCTTTTCGAGCGCTTCGAGAACCAGTTTACCGGTCTGGAAATCGAGCGCCCCTGTCGGCTCGTCACAGAGCAGCAGTTCCGGCCTCTTGGCGACAGCCCTGGCGATTGCGACACGCTGCTGCTCGCCACCGGAGAGCTGGGCCGGAAAGTGGTTCAGGCGGTTGCCGAGGCCGACAAGTGCGAGGGCCTCTTCGGCCGGCATTGGTTTTTCGGATATTTCGGTCACCAGCTGGACGTTCTCGAGGGCTGTAAGGCTCGAGATGAGATTGTAGAACTGGAAAACAAACCCTATGGAACGCCTTCGGTAATCCGTCAATTCCGCTTCCGTTGCCGCAGTGATCTCTTTTCCGTGAAAAAACAGCTTGCCCGAAGAGGGCACGTCAAGTCCGCCGACAATATTCAGAAGGGTAGATTTACCGCTGCCCGAGGCTCCGAGCAGCACGGCAAGCTCACCATGGAAAAAGTCGAGGGAGACATGCCGGAGCGCATCGACGGTAACCTCCCCCATGACATAGGATTTGCAGAGGTCGCTGATCCTGAGCACGAGGCCGCGCTCACCATTGACTTGGCGGGTTCCGTCATCCATGGTCAAATGCGTCAGTTGAACACATCGAACTCTGCCCGGGCATCATTTATCTGAAAAAGACAGAGAGATTGTTTCAGAAAAAACCGCTAAACCGTTCTGTTCATTCCCTTTTCCCGAATAAACACGCCGGTTGTGCAAGGACGGCTGCCCTGCTGTCGTGTTTCCGGACATTACCCTGAACCTGTCCCGTTGCAGTCCCGGGCTATTTCGACCCGAAGTGAAAACAGTGATGCTTAAAATACTTAAAATAATATTGTTAACTTCTGTTCTTACGGACAACCCAACATTTCACTCATTATGCCTACAGCACTTGTTACAGGAGCATCAGGATTTATCGGGTCGCATCTCGTTTCACGCTGCCTGCGTGAACAATTCAGGGTAAAAGCACTGGTTCGATCAGGGAATCCCGCAATAGCAAATCTTCAGAAACAGGGCGTAGAAGTCATAGAGGGCGACATCCGGGATTTCGAAGCCGTAAAAAAGGCTGTAAGCGGATCGGACATCGTCTTCCATGCCGCTGCGCTCACGTCGGACTGGGGTCCTATGAAAGACTTCACGGACATCAACATCGGCGGCACCCGAAACGTCTGCGAAGCAGCGCTCGAATGCAAACCGGGAAGGCTGGTCCATATCAGTTCATTTGAAGCCTTCAATCACGCCGGACTGGACCGGATCGACGAACGGACACCGTATTCCGTAAGGAGCCATTCCTACGCCGACACGAAAATAGCCGGTTCCGAAACCGTGAAGGAATATATTGCCAAAGGGCTCAGCGCATCGATTGTCTATCCCGTCTGGGTTTACGGGCCCGGCGACCGTACCCTGTTCCCCAACATGGCCGATATCCTCCGGAGCAACCTCTTCTTTTACTGGCGTCAGCGTGCCCGCATGAGCCTGGTTTATATCGATAACCTTGTCGACCTTCTCATGCTTGCAGCCACGCAGCCTCAGGCTGCCGGGGAGGACTTTCTCGCCTGCGACGGCGTTGACATGACGTTCGAGGAGTTCTGCGAACGTCTCGCAAAAGAGGTAAACGCCGCTGTTCCCTTCATATACCTGCCGTTTGAACTGGTTTACCTGCTTGCAGGGACCATGGAAGCCGCCTTCACGATCATGAACCTTCCCAAAAGGCCGATGCTCACCCGTGAAGCCGTGACCCTTCTTGCTTCGCGTGCCTTCGTCGATACGGCAAAAGCCAGAACAACCCTGGGCTGGACGCCCGCGGTTTCCCAGGAAGAAGGGTTCCGGAAAACGATAGACTGGCTGAAAACGATTGATCCTGGCGAATGGAAAACAAAATAGCGGCATCAGATTAACCGACCGGCGATGGAAACGAACCTTTTCATCATCATCCCGCTCATGCTTGTATGCGGCCTCGCTGCAGGTATCCCGATCGGCCTGCTCCTGACGAGGAAAACTCCGGAAGAGCCGGATGTGCTCGTAAAAATCGGCGCTTCGAAAGTAAGCGGCAGGGGCGCTTTCGCCCTGGAACGGATCACCCGGGGAACCATCATCGAACGGTGCCCTGCCCTTGAGGTCAATGATAAGGATATAGGCGGCGAACTGCTGAACTATGTATTTTACGGCCAGGAAGAATCCCTGAGGCTTGTCGTCATGGGCAACGGCATGCTGTTCAACCATGCAAACGAGCCGAACGTCGCCTATTACCGCGAAGATACGAGGCTTGGACCTGAACTGGTGCTTTATGCATTGAGGGATATTGAAAAGGATGAGGAGCTTTTCTACAGTTACGGAGAAGACTGGTGGAAAACAAGGAATTGATGAATTTATGAAGAACCAGTCAGAGCCTTGCCTCAAGAATGCACCGCATGTTATCCTCCCCCAGCAACACCGCATTGCTTTTGCTTCTGGTTATTGCCGTTATCCTGCCGATGTCGCTTTCCCTGATGCCGAACTCTCTCAATGCCGGAAAACCGAGGAGTTCCTGCCATAACCCAAGGGTCTCGAGCAGTAGCGCACATCCGGAATGTGTGTCCCCGGCAATCTTTCCGGAAAGGATCTCGCCTGCCCGGCCATATTTCACAAGGGCGGGATGATGCCTGTCGAGCGCATTCAACTGCCTGATGTTCTCTCTTGTCGCTTCCAGAAGCAGCGTGGCGCAGAGGGTGCCGTGCGGGATGTCGAAAAATCCTCCGACTGAAGATGCGAACCCGTGAACGATCCCAAGGCCAGCGTTTGCGAGCGCGATACCGGACATCAGGGCCGAATAGGCTATATCGCTGCGTGCCGAACTCTCCCCGGCCCGGTCGGTGCATACCGGTATGAAGGAACGGCTGAAATGTTCAAGTCCGCTGAGGGCAAGGGCATCGGTATATGGTGATGCAAAGGGTGACACATACGCTTCGAGAAGCTGTGTGCAAGCGTCCATGCCCGATGCGGCGCTGAGGTCCCGTGGAACCGAAGTCATAAGAACGGGATCGATGACGGCAAAATCAGGCACGAACGCCTTATGCCTGAGCGAACGCTTGAATCCTTCCGGTCCGACATTGCTTATGACGGCATTGTTCGTCACTTCGCTGCCGGTGCCCGAAGTCGTCGGCACGGCAATGAACGGCACTTTCCTCCCGTCATGCTGAAGGAACCCTTCCTGCCCCTCGATGAAACGTTCAACGGGAAGCTGCTGCGGCAGCATCGCCGATACCGCCTTTCCGGCATCGAGAACGCTTCCGCCTCCAACTGAAAGCACCGCGGCAATATTGCTGGAGCGGTATTGCGCTACCGCACGGTTGATGACTTCGGGCGAAGGCTCCCTGTCAACATGCATCCTGAAAATGGTCGTTCCTCCGCTTTCAAGCTTAGCGACAAGCCGGGGGAGCACTCCCGAACGGTCAAGGGAGCGCTGTCCGGTCACAAGCAGGATATTGCTGACGCACTGTTTGAAAATATCCCCGACCACCTGCAGAAAACCTGTTCCGAAATGGATACATGGAAGCGGAAGAAGAGAAAAACCCGGTATCCTGCCGGCACCGGCTGAGGAAACAAGCGATTGCATATCTGAAAAAATACTCCTGGTTGCTACTGATTGGCCCCTGACTGGCAACCGCCCTTTCGTAAAAGCTGTGAACCGCACACCGGGCAGGTGGACTCCCTGCAGGGCACTCCCCTGACGTGAGGAAGCTCAAAGGCGCAATCCGGACAAACACAGACATCAGGCCGTCCATCGGCTATGCTGTCGCATTCGTGCCGGACCACACCACCCTCGATGCAGAGCTTTTTTCCCTCAATGATCGCTTCAGCAATTTTTCTTCGGCCCGATTCAAGAATCCGGCCGAAGGTCTGGCGGGAAACGCCCATCTGCAGGGCGGCATCTGCCTGGTATAATCCGTCCCTGTCGGCAAGCCTTACCGCTTCAAGTTCGTCAACAGTAAGCCTGACGCTTTCCAGTTGTTCAGAAAAAGCACCGTCAGGGCGGAAACAGGTGACTTTCGGCAAATCCTGAACATTGCGGCAGGTAACCGGCCGGCCGGCTTTTGATTTGTTTGTCGATATGCCTTTCATTGAGAGCATTATTTCAAATCTGGACAGAAAAGACCGGACGCACTATGCCGTAACGCCTGCCGTCTTTCAGAAAAAACAGGATCATCCTTATTTCATAACCGCTTTTACCACGAATTCAGGCGGCTCCATAATATGCCGTTTGACTGCACAGAGATTGGCTGCATTGACAACCGCCTCTTTATATTTTTCCGGAAATTCAGGAGGCAGCTCGATGGCGATCTCAATTTTTTCTATGCCTTTTCCACCTTCCCTGTAAAAATGGGTCTGCACGAGCCGTATACCTTCAGTTGGTATTTCGCGTTTCTGGCAGAAAGAATAAACGAATATTCCGGCACAGGTTCCGATAGAAGCGAGAAAGAGCGTGAATGGTTCAGGGGCTGAACCTTCACCTCCGGCATAGACAGCCTGATCGGTTTTTATGACAAAGTCACCGTACTCGGCATCAACTTTTTTCCCTCCGCCGAAGGATATGAGCATTTCACTTTTCATAAGGATTGGAAACAGATGTTGCAGGAAATTGTAACAGAGACAGGACGTCATAGAACCGCCCTCTGTTCATTATAAGCTTGCGCCCATAACAAACAAAACGGAGCACTATCATATTTTTATCGATCCATCACGCAAACAAAATCTTCCAGGCAGGACAGCCGGCTAGGATACTCCCGATAATGAAAACGCCGCCGAAATCCATACAACCAGCTCGCACAGTTCGTTTCCCGCACCAAGTACGTCACCGGTAACACCTCCGATTTTCCGGAAGCTTTTCACACCGGTCACGATCACAGCTGCAACAGCGGCACCAGACATGGTTGCGGCCATAAGAAGATTCTCCCTCATGAAAACAAGCATCAAAAGCAGCACAAGAAGCGAAGAACCGGCAGCATGGGGCCATCCGGCACCATCGACAAAATCATGTGCCGTTCCTCCTTCAATCCTTGCGTATGGAAGAGCCGATGCAAGCAGAACCTGAGCCCATCGGGCCAGCAGGACCCCGGAGGCGATGCAGGCGAAGGAACCGGACTTGACAAGCTGCATCACCGCGATCCATTTGAGGAGCAGGACACCCGCAAGTGCTGTGACACCGAACGCGCCAACCGAGGAATCTTTCATGATGCGGAGGGCATCCGCTTTCGTTTTTCCTCCCCAGAAGCCGTCTGCGACATCGGCGAGCCCGTCGGCATGCATCCCCCTTGTGAAAACCGTTCCTGCCAGAACGCCAGCAGCCGCTGCCAGCTCAGGCCAGCCTGAGAACGATAAAAGATATGCTGCAGAAGCCTGCAGAACTCCAAGCACCAGACCAACGGCAGGAAACCAGAAAAGGGAATCGCTGAATTTCCGCGCTTCCCTGCCCGGCACGGGAAAAACCGTCAGCGTCCGCATGGCTGTTATAAAACCACTCACCGGTTCAGTGCTCCGTTTTGACAAAATTCATGAAGACGGCTGCTTCCGTCAACAGTAACCACTTTGCGATTAAACTCCCTGTTGATACCCATACACTATCGATTCCCGCTTTTTTCACTGACTCCGGCAGAACTGAAAGTGGCCATCTCGTTATACACGGTAACGGATGCCTCGATGATCTGCATGGCAAGTGCGGAACCTGTGCCCTCGCCAAGCCTCAGATCGAGATCGAGGATAGGCCGTGCCCCTATTTTTTCCATAACGACCCTATGGCCCGGTTCATTAGAAAGATGGCTGAAATAAAGGTAATCGGCCGCATCAGGACAGAGCTGGAGGGCTGCTACAGCACCTGCGGATGAAATGAACCCGTCGGCGACCACAGGCACCCTGCAGGCTGCGGCACCGAGCACGAAGCCTGTTATCGCAGCAATTTCATATCCACCCAGCGCAGTCAGAACTCCAAACGGTGTCGTGCAGCGGGAAGCGTTCATGGAAACCGACCTGCGGATGACATCTTTTTTATGTTCGAGGCGTATATCATCTATACCGGTCCCCCGACCCGTGATGGTTTCCACCGGAAGATCGAGAAGCACTGAATAGAGCGCTGTAGCAGGCGTTGTGTTGGCTATGCCCATCTCCCCTGTACCGAGCAGATGGTATCCTGCATCACTGGCTTCACACGCGATTTCGAAACCGGAAAGTAGCGCCTGCATTGACTCTTCTTCGGTCATTGCAGGACCGGACGAGAAATTGGAACTGCCATGCCTGACTTTTTTTTTCACAAGCCGGGGATGTTCGGGAAAATCATGGTTCACCCCCATGTCCACGATATCGAGATCGATTCCGGCATGGCGCGTCAGCACACTGATGGCAGCACCTCCGCCAAGCATGTTGTAGACCATCTGGGGAGTAACCTCGGCCGGAAACGCGGATACACCTTCGGCGGCAACCCCGTGATCGGCGGCAAAACAGCAAATCTTCTTTTTATTGAGCACAGGGTGAACCGATCCGGAAGCAAGGACATATTTCATGGCGATCTCTTCGAGCCTGCCGAGACTGCCCCTCGGTTTGGTGAGATCGTCGAGGTGGGCCTGCGCTTCCATTTCAAGTGAACGGTCGGCGGGTCTGATCCTGCCGACAAGCGACTGTAATGTTTCCATGATGGATGTACTGCCTTTGAAATCATTGAAAAATGGAATTCAGTACCGATGGAAACTCATTTGAGTTTCAACGGTATACCGCTGCAGAGAAAGTAAGCTTCGTCCGCTATCGAAGCAACTTTCTGGTTGATTATGCCGACGATATCCCGAAATTGCCTTGCCATGGCATTTTCAGGCACGATACCCATGCCCGTTTCGTTTGAAACGAGAACGATATCGCAGGGTGGCGCGGCAAGGGCTTCGAGAAATGCGTCGATACGCCGCTCGATCTGTTCGGAAGTGCCGAAATGATGCATCAGATTGCCTGTCCATACCGTCAGGCAATCGAGAAGGACTACACCGGTACCTTCGGGTAGCTGCATGAATATCCGCTCCGGATAAACAGGCTCTTCCATGGTCTGGAACATATCGCTCCGTTCTTCCCTGTGCCTGGCGATACGACGCTCCATTTCCTCGTCGAACGGCTCTGCGGTGGCAAGAAATACCCTCTTCGGATAGCATTCCGCAATCCTGAGCGCAAACGAACTTTTTCCGCTTCTCGCCCCTCCCGTGACATAGATGATTTTCGGCATACTGTTTCAAATTGTTTCAATAAAAATCATCAAAATAAAAACTATTTCATACCCAAAAAGAAAAGCGGAATCAGATGATCTATTTTGAAACGGATGTTATATTCTTTACATTGCGAGTGTGTAATTCTATGTTTTTTTCATGTTATGATTACGGTGTAATCATAACCGTTTAACAATCATCCCCCTCTTCAGGAGGAGTTGTCATGGGCAAAAAAAACATAATCATCGGGCTATTCCTTTCCGCTGTAACCTGCACTTCCCTTTTGCCGGGCATCGTTTCGGCCGCGACAAAAACGGGAACTACCAATGTTTCCATCGTCCTGCCCGATCTTATCATTCTTCATTATTATTCCGCGCTCAACCTGACATTCGAGCAGTACACCCAGTCAGTCAATGAAGGTTCCGCAGGCACCTACAATGTCCAGTGGTCGGGAACAACCGATTCCGGCAACACGATGACAACGAGCAGCCTGCAGAATGTCCTTCCCGGAACGGTAAGCATGACCATTCCGAGCATCTGGGCAGTGAGAGGACTTTCTCCTTCCGGTAACGCGCAGGTATCCATATCGGTGCTCAACAGCCAGCTTGTTTCAGGCAGTTCCAGGGTAACGATTCTTACCGGTTCCGGAAACACGGAAATCAACGACAATGCCGGGCATTCCGGCACCAGCATAACAACAGCGCTGAACGGCATTACGTCTGACAATGCGACGATCGGAAACGTCAAAATGACGCTCGATTTCTCTCAAACCACCCTTTCCGGTGCACACAGCGGAGGGCAATACATGATTACGGCAGTTACCCTTTGAGGCTAAAAGCAGTGCCATGGGTCTCCGGCAACTATTTTTCCGGAATTTCAGCGGAACGCCAATGAAAAAAACAGAGTTTTCCCCCAATACCACAAGACCAGAAAACTTCATAGATGACAGCCGGAAGACAGACAGTTTCGTTTTCCGGCTTTTTTCTTTTTTACGGCATCGCAACCGGTCCGTAAATTTCGGCTTGTCGTCCATCCTGCTGTTTTCACTGTTTCTTCCAGGGAAATCGGAGGCTGCTTCGTTCACGGTTACATCATCTTCGACGCTCAGCGCAGTTTTGGTCAGTGAACTGGGACTTTCCGGAACCGGAACCTCCTACAATGAAGGAAGCTACGATGCAAACGTCACGTGGGAAGGTGCTGTAAGCAGTCCGATCACCAGCTTCGACCAGGTCTATACCGGAAGCAGCGTTCAGCGTGTCGATGTCCTGCTCTGGTACTACCAGTTCAACAAGAACACGGAGTCCCAGCCAACCTTCACGCCGACGTACCGGATTTTCAGTAAAACAGGAAACATCGAAAACAAACTTTCCAACTCGACCAATACGTCAAGCACGGTCAACGCTACAATTACCTCACAACCCATTGTCACATCGAAGTACAGTGGCAATTATTATCGAAGCTACGGCTATGCGACGATCACCATCGACATGACCTCAGCACGCCGTTCCGGAACTTACCAGGGTAAGGTACAGATCAGCATTATCTATATCTGAGTCGAGCGATTCCCTGCAACCTCGCCGCAATACGTTTCACTTTTCACTTTCCCCTCTCGTTCCCGAACACCATCCCTTTAGGCCATAAGGGCACCTCTATTTATTTGTTCCGAACCCCTATTGCTCGGGTTGGGCGGTGCTCGAAATCCTCATGTACTTTGTGTACACTCCGGCTTCTCCGCTCCGTCCGCCTTGCGCTCGTGCTTCTCACGACAATAAATAGAGGCACCTATAAGGCATCCATCAAAATCGTGAAACAATTGTTTCGCCGCTTCTATGCCACAAACTGCATCTTTATGACACACTTTCTCCGCATCACTATTTCCGCTCTTCCAGTTCGATCCGGTTTACCAAATATCTTTTATCAATACGTATCGTATTTTATTAATTATTCTTACTGAGACATGATATCATTCATCCCACCTTTTGGCACGCTTGTTGTTTATAAAAAACAAGATGCGAATTCAACCAAAACAAACAGGAGAAGTCATCATGACAACGATCAACAAAGCAAAAAACCTCGTTCTCGGCTCGGCAATGCTTGCAGCTCTCTCATGCCCTCTGACAGCAACTGGTATGGTTGCAGGAAGAAGCGCATCCGGCCAGACCAATGTCGCCGCAAGCGTCCCGGAATTCATCATTCTGCATTATTACTCCAATATCGCCCTTAATTTCATTACCCCTGATACCGAGGCCATCGATCAGGGCGATAACAGCCTGAAAGTCACCTGGCAGGGTGAATCTTCTGAAGGCAACGACCTGGCCAAAAATCTCAAAACAGCATCACTCGAGCTCGATGGAAATAAAACCAATGTGAAGCTGAACAATGTCTGGGCTGTCCGCGGATTTTCAAGCGGAGGAAATGCGAATGTCGCCATAGTGCTGGATAGCGATAAAATGGTTCTCAATGGCTCAGAAATAGGCATTTCGAATGCCCAGGTCACTGACGGCAAAACTACCAGCGACAGCATCACGACGAAGCTCGGCGGCATAACCAAGGCAGGGGCAACCCTGGGCGGAGTCCAGATGGACCTTGATTTCACGAAGACCACTCTTTCCGGAAACCATACCGGAGGCAAATATACGATTACCGCCACAACGATCTGATATATTTATAAACCTGCCCGGATGTTTATGGGCATTTTAAAACAGCGGTCCAATGGTTTTCTCATTGGACCGCTGTTTTGTTCGTTATACCGGAACCCGCTCGATATCACCACCCCATACAAGAAGACCTCATTCCCCAGTTACAGGCAGGCAACACCTCCGGGAACCTGCTTATTAAAGATTTTGCTCCCTGTCACAGTTTTGCGCACTTGTAGCAGAACACAAAAGGCGACACAACTGTACCACTATTAATTTATCAATAACCGATCCATTCTGACACAACATTAACGTTCGCAAGCGCCCCCGCGTCAATCCGCGCATAAGAAATAAAGAAATAATTATTCACCACCCATATTGCTTTATTATAACATTTTACAAGATTCCGAACGTCAAGCTGTTTCACTCCGGCACGTTTATTGATGACATACAGTCAGAAACAGCAATAAAAAAACCGGAGATGACATCATGACTACCATCAGCAAGATCAGAAACCTTCTCATCGGCGCAGCTCTCATGATCACGGCCAGCAACCCCCTTCTGGCGGCGAGCACCAGCGGCACGACAAACGTGACCGTCACCGTTCCCGAATTCATCGTGCTTCACTACTATTCGAACATGACCCTTAATTTCGCCACACCTGAAACCGAAGCGATCAACCAGGGACAGAACAGCATGGATGTTTCATGGAGCGGCGACACTTCAAACGGCGAAAACCTCGCATCGGCAAATCTCATGAATGCGAAGCTTGAGCTCGACGGCACAAAAACCACCGTTAAACTCGACAACGTCTGGGCAGTCAGGGGATTCTCGAAGAGCGGAAATGCGACGGTTGCCGTTACCGTCCCGCAGAACAAGATGACGCTCGAATCTTCTGAAATCGGGATCTCGAATGCGCAGGTAACCGATGGTACAAGCACCGGAAGCAGCATCACGACAAAACTCGGCGGCATCACCAGGGCAGGAGCGACCCTCGGAGGCATCCGTATGGATCTCGATTTTTCGAAGACTACCTTGTCGGGAACCCACACCGGCGGCCAGTACACGATTACCGCAACGACTATCTGACCCTGAGAAATAAAAAAACCTGTCAAGCCTGATTACACAAAACGACACAGCACCTTGAAAGACGAAAAGGTGCCGTGTCGTTTTTTTCATCGATATCTCTATTCCCTTCCTATCATTTCTTCTTCTGTATAAGGTGATGGAATAAAAACGAAAAGAAAAAATGCATTTCCTTCTTTATCCCCGCCATATTATCTTATAAAAGCAATATATGCAGATCTTCCCGTCTTTCGTGGTAAACCCCTAACCAACGAAAAACCCATGCAAAAAAGAACAAAAATCCCCACCATGCTGATCTGTTCAGCTCTCGCTCTCATGTCGTCGGCAAATACCGCTTCTGCAGTTGTTGTTTCCGGCCAAAGCAGCAGCGGTAGCGCAGATATATCGGCGACCGTACCGGATTTCATCATCCTCCATTATTATTCCAGCCTTAACCTCAATTTTGCGACACCAACCTCCGAAGCGATCAGTGAAGGTACAAGTGATCTCAATGTATCGTGGAGCGGCGAAAGCTCGGGATCACAGCTCTCAACAGGCAGCCTCATGTCTGCAAAACTGGAGCTTGACGGAGCGACCAAAACCGTTACGATCCCGAATGTTTGGGCCATACGGGGGTTCTCCAAATCGGGAACGGCATCCGTGACGGTTTCGGTGCCTGCCGACAAAGGAGTGCTGACATCTACGGACGGGACATCCAAAATAGTCATGTCGAATGTCAGGGCCAGCAACAGCGGAAACACCGGAGCCTCGATCAACGCAAACCTCAACGGCATCACGAAAAGCAAGGCGACGATAGGCAGCGTGCTTATTGATATGAATTTTGACCAGACAAAAAAATCCGGCCTTCATACAGGCGGCCAGTACCTGATCACAGCCACGACTCAATGACTCCGGCGTGCATCTTATTACGGTCAATATCTATCAACAGTCACAATACCATCGAACGATGAAAAAGCTCTATACACTTTTCCTGGCCACTCTGTTGCAGATTGTCATCGCACCGTTCGCCAATGCCGATGAACCGCCTCCAGGACAGATCGGCGTTGCGCCTTCGATGTTCGAACTTTCAATCGGCGACAAGCCTGTCAACGAATCGGTCCGAATTTTCAACCTGAAAAAAACACCGACAACGGTTAAAGTCGAAGTCTATAACTGGACGCTCGACGAGAAGGAAGAGGTGAAACTGCTTCCTCCCGACAAGCAGTCGCTCGATCGATGGATCCTTATAAACCCGCTTTCCTTCACGATAGAACCCGGAAAGAGCCAGGTTGTGAGGTTCTCTATCCGTCCGACGGTAAAGCCCGATCCGGGCGAACACCGGGCCATGATCTATTTTATCGAGCAGCCTTCGACTGCAAAAGCGGATACTGCAAAAGCTCTTGAAATCCTCTTCAAACTTGGCGTAGGTGTTTACGGACAGGCCGATCCTGTCAAACGCGCAGGAAGCCTGAACCAGTTTTCTTTCGACAAAACATCGTCATCCCTTGTTGCAGATATCTCCAACTCGGGCAATGTCCACACTCGTCTGAAAGGAAACTACTCGATCTGGAAAAAGGATGCGTTTCCCGGAATCGGCGCCGCCGGGAAGCTGAGCGAACAGCAGAAACCCGAAAACAGTGTCAAAGGGCTTCTTGTTTCAGGCCAGATCAATCAGTCCCCTGTACTCGCAGGATCCCGCAGGGTAATCCGGACACAGCTCCTCATGCCCAAAACTCCGGGCAGCTATATTATCGCGGTAAATGCCGAGATGGATGGAAAAGCGGTTGAAAAAACATTCGCGGTGACACAATAAAACGATATCTGCAGCCACATGCAGATTTCCAGATGCCCAGGCATAGTGCTGGCAGCCATTATCTGCCAGCACTTCATTTACACTCCTCCAGCTTTCGGGGAAACCGCAGGCATATCTCCATCCGAACATCCTGCACAGACGGCAGCAAAGGCGGTACAGGAGCCGCTTTTTGCGGAAGTCTATTTCAACGGCCGGTCAGCCGGCAGTTTTGACTGTTTTCGCGAAAACGGCGAATACTGGATACCTTTTTCCCTGTTCATCGAAAAAAGCGGGCTGAAAACGCCCGAACCCGGAAACGTGACGGTTCCCTATCAGACAACGCTCGGTACGATACATTTCAGCACAGGTACAATTAAGCTCTTCGATCAGAAAGCTTATATCTCCCTCGGAGAACTCAAAAACACCTTTCTGGTCGGAGGAAAGTTCGATTCGTCGAATTTCGCCTTCGTACTCGACATTCCCTGGCAGGCAGGCACCCCCGAAATGAAAAAAGCTGGCATTCCGCCTGTCAAGCCCGATATTACAGCTCCCTCCAGCTCCCTGTCATTTCTTCGCATCGAACCGACGTCATCCTGGGATTTCGAGGAAAAACCGGAAAAAAACATCTTTCTCGAAGCTGGCGGGAGATTATTCAGCGGCGTCTGGGACGCGACATTCGAAGGCGATCCGGAAAACGACATGATGCCGACCCGATATCACTGGACTTCCTACAACAGGCATCTGGCAGTGAGAATCGGTACCGGTTCGAGCGATGTCCAGTCCCTACTCGACAACACTCCTTTTACCGGCATCCAGCTTGGCTGGAATAACCACAACATTCTCAACCAGCTCGATTTCGAACGATACAGCGATTCGGACATTTTCCTCACTCTCGACAGGACACAGCACCGGACCATCGAAGGCAAAGGACCTCCGGCAGCAATCGCGGAACTTCGTCTCGACGGGATTGTCGTTGCCCGACAAAGGATCGGCCTTGAAGGAAAATTCGTATTCAGCAATGTGAGAATGACCACCGACCTGAGGAAAACCGAGGTTTACCTCTATGAACGATCGTTGCGGGAAAAACCGCTGGCCAGACTCAACTACACGATATCGATCCTCAACCGGAGCATGCCGGCCCATGAACTGCTCATCAGGGGCGGAACCGGCGTACTTGGCAATCCCTTCGACAAAACAGGAACTCATCGACCCCTGACCGGTTTCGCGCATATTCAGTACGGATTGAGCAACCATATCTCACTCGAAGCCGCATATCAGTACAATCCGGAAAGCGGATCGAATGATCTCATGGCTGGTACGGCAATTTCCATCGGCAATAACTGGGCAGCATCTGTCTACGGCGCGGAAGTCAACAGCAGCACTGGAGCCGATGCTCGCATCGAAGGCCATGGAAAAATGTGGGATCTCTCCGCCATGTCAAGCTTGCGCGAAGCAGGCTTTTCCGGGGCGACCTCGGAACGTGAGCAAAGCCATGCATTGCGGTTTTCGACCTCGTTCCTGAAACCATTCGATTTTCTCCTCTACGGGGCGATGGAAAAAAAAGGCGATGCGACCGTGAAGCGCTTCCTTCTGCCCGGCGCCTACTGCTCGATATTCAACTGGCTCACCCTCTCCACGATTCCGAACGATGAGGAACGCTACCGGTACGAAGCAGACATGAAGCTCGGGAGCAGAAACGATCTTTCGGTCGTTTACGATAACAAGCTCATAACGGCAGATCTCCGGACCGACATAAGTGAATCGCTCATAAGCCGGCTTCTGAACACCTATGCCCTTAATACGCACAGCAATCTCACGAGCCTCTACCTCGACTGGTACCCGACCGCTTCGCATTTCGATGTCATAAGGCTCGGCGCTTCGCATTCCGAAGGCCAGTACGGTTTTTCCGGAGCCTGGAGTAAATTCATGAACGCCGGTCTCCGCTTCACCCTTCAGTACAGCTACAATATGAACAATGCCCAGCAGATAGATTCCGAAGAAAATTTCAGTGAAAGCGGCATAGTCAAGAACGCAAGGCAGTATGTGGGATTCACGATGACCTGGGACATGGGATTTTCAAAAAAGAAAACCTACCCGATAAACCGTACGGCTATAAGCACGACAAGGGGTGGACTTGCCGGTTCGCTTGACATCATGAACGACTCGCAGCTCGGTTCTTCAGATATCAACGACGTCGATATCCTCGTCAACGGAAGAAAACTGAGCCAGCGCCAGATCGACGGAACATTTTTCGTAGGCAATCTTCCTCCGGGTATTTATTCGGTCGATATCGACACGGAAAAACTCCCGCTTGAGCTCAATGTCGCACAAAAAACGGTCAGGGCGGAAGTCCGGAACGGTGCTGTAACCGAAGTGAATATCCCTGTCTATGCCGAATACGGCGTTGCCGGATGCCTGACGGACAGCAAAGGCGACGCTTTACCGCAGAGGTCTGTCGAGATCACCGGAAATGACGGCAAACCGCCCCGACTGGCTGTAACCGACCAGTTCGGATACTACAGGCTCGACGGCCTGCGTGCAGGCACCTATACCGTTAGACCGGCTGGACAGGAAAAAACGCAGGAAAAAACGTTCGTGATCAAAAACGACTTTCTTTTCGATATCAATCTCACCATTCCCTGATTCAAAGCCATCGTTCCATAACCCCGCAGGACGAGAAAAAATCGTCCTCAGAAAAAATTTCCATTGTAAAGACCCTTTGTTCAAGCGGATTTTCAAGCAGATACCGCATCACCATGCCGAGCGTGTCCGGCTGCATATGCAAAAGAGAGTTGTGGTCCCGGCCCTCCTTCGTACCATGCATATGGAGCACCCTCGTGCGATGGAAATAACGCTCCAGATGGCTTTCAACCGGGAACCCGTAAAACTCCAGGTGCCCGACGTCGAGCGTTACCGACAGGCCGAGTTCTTCGACTGCCGGCCAGACCAGTTCGAATGGATAATTGAGGTTTTCGGCACAGAACTGATCGGCGCACTCTCCGCTTTTCTCCAGAAGTTCAGAGACCGATTCCCGGATATTGTCCACAAAACGGAGCTTTTCAGCACTGCCGAACCTGTTGATATCGACTCCGGGACCCGATTCGAAATGCATGACGTAAGCCGATTTCGGAAGGGGCCTGCACAACTCGATGATCCTGAGGCATTTGCCGACTGAACGCCGGCGCTCCTCGCGGCTTTCGTTGCCGAAATAGACATCGAGGGGAAGATGGACGGAAAAGGTCAGGCCGGAACCGGCAGCAACCGATGAGAGACTGAGGATATCCGCATCCGGCGGAAGGTTGCTGTATTCGTCGGATTCGAACAGTACGAGCTCTATGTCGTCCACCCTGTCCCTGAGGAATTCGACATTCGGCATGATATCTGCCGGAATGATGTAGGATGTGGTCCCGAACCTGAAAGGAAAAGACTGTTTGCAGCTTCTGGCCATTGCTTTTTTTACTGATCGGTTTTCTGGTGAAGCATGCCGGTGAGATCGTGGACACTCTCCCAGAGCCGGGCGCCTTTCCGGAAAAGGTCCAGGGAGAGGGAGTTGGCTGCCTTTCCTTCTGTATAATCGCGATCAGCTATGCCGGAGGGGAGGAACACCTGCTTGCCTTTTTCAAGAGCAACTTCCGCAAGCCTGAGATTGATGAGGTTTCCCGTTCCGAATGGCACCTGGCTCACCACAAGAAAATCGCAGGATTCGACCATATCCACTGCCTGGCGGAAGGCATCGCCGCCAACCGGGGAAAAAGGTTGTTCGAGCACCGTCCGGATATCGAGCGCCCTGGATGCTTCTGCGTCGGAATCGAGGCGGTTGAGCACCCCCGTGGTCACTTCGAAGCCTTCGATCTGCAGCCTCCGGTAGAGCTCGATACCGCTTCCTCCTCCTGCGACAACATGGACGGCTGCCCCGAGTTTTCGTCGCCTCCTGAGGGTATCGAGCGAACCCGTTACCTCGAGGCACCCCGAAACAGGGTCACGTCTGACCGAGAGGTCACAACCATAGACCCTGCTGAGCAAAGCAGGCTCGAGAACTTCCTGAGGAGTCCCGGCCCTGGCGATCTTTCCCGTTTCCATGAGCAGAAACCTGTCCGAGATGCTGGCAGAAAGGTTCAGGTCATGGCTTACCAGCACAATGGTTATCCCTTTTTCGCGGTTCAGGCCCAGGAGTATCTGAAGCACTTCCTGCCTGTGGTTGATATCGAGATGGGATATCGACTCATCGAGCATGATCATTTCAGGCTCCTGGGCAAGCACCATCGCAAGTGCCACCCGCTGCTGCTCGCCTCCGCTCAGTTCGGTGAAGGAGCGCTCCCTGAATTTCAGGACATCCGTATAGATCATGGAGCGTTCGACGATATCGTGATCCGCAGGGGAAAAACGCCCCCGGAGCCCTGCATAACCGATCCTGCCGTTCATGACCGTCTCGTAGACGGTATAGGCCATCGGGGAGTCGATTTTCTGGGGTACAACGCCAAGAAGCGAAGCCCTCGATGAAGGGCTGATCCCGCGAATATCCCTCCCGAACAGTTCAATTTTCCCGCTGAGGGGCTTGAGAAGGGCCGCAGCGGTTTTCAGAAGGGTGCTTTTTCCGCAGCCATTAGGGCCTGTAAGGGAAACAAACTCCCCTTCCTCCACGCTGAAAGAAACATTGTCGAGTACCTTCCGGTGCCTGTATCCGGAAGAAACGCCGGTGAATTGTAATGCGGTCCGTTTCATATCAGCCGATCCATGCCTCTTTCATGCGGTTCTGGAGTATCATGAGAAAAAACGGTCCCCCGGCAAGAGCGGTAATGACACCGACTGGAATCTCGAGGGGTGCGAGCAATGTCCTGGCCAGGGCATCGCAAAGTACAAGGAACGTGCCGCCTCCTATCGAAACGAGGGGTATGAGCCGACGGTGGTCAGGACCGAAAAGCGCCCTCATGACATGAGGGACGATAAGTCCGACAAATCCGATCATTCCTGCAAGCGATACCGCCGTAGCAGCAAGAAGCGTCGCAAGGAGCAGGGACGCAACGATCAGGAGATCGGCATTCAGCCCCTGGTAATGCGCCATCTCCCTGCCGAGCGTCAGAGCATTGAGACGAGGTGAAATCACCCATGCCCCGAGAAGGGCCACAGCGACCAGTGATCCCGAAAAAAGCTGCTGGCTGGTATCGGAGGCCTGAAGACTTCCGAGCATCCACCAGATTACGTTATGAAGACCTTCGGTGCTTGCTGAAGAGACAAGGAACATGATGACGCTCGAACAGATGGCGCTCACGATAACGCCGCTCAGAATCAGGCTGTAGACGGATGGCTGGCCGCCGGAACCCCGGCTGGCAATAAGATAGACCGCAAGCAGAGTGATGATGGCAGAAACAAAAGCGACGACCGGAACGCCTGATGAGAGGATCATGCCTGATCCGCCAAGGATGGCAATCGTGGCTCCGAGGCCGGCACCGCCGCTTACCCCGAGCACATAGGGTTCGGCCAGCGGATTGCGCAGGATCGCCTGGAAAAGCGCTCCGGATGCGGCAAGGGCTGCTCCGGTGATGAGGCCCGTGAACACTCTGCCTGCCCGGAGGGAGAGTATAGCCTGTCCCGATGTGCTGTGCAGGTCGGGCAAGCCGATCCCTGAAGGTCCGAGAAGGAGCGACAGGAGCAGCAGAAACGGAACAGAACCCAGGAAAAGGATCATCCGGAAGCGCTCTTTCGACCGAACCCTGCCGGTGAACCGGTTGTCGGCACAGATCTCCTTTCTCTGCATCTTACTCAGAATTCAACTCCTTTCTGTGCGGGAATGCCTGACTGCCAGGCATGTTTGACCATCCTCATTTCCGTGACGGTGTCCGCCACCCCGATCAGTACATCAGGCGCATTTCTACCGGTAAGAACGACGATCTTTCCGTCACAGGCGGATGCGAGTGCTTCAAGAAGAGGATCTGGAGATATGAGCCCCGCACCCAGCGCGAAACACACTTCATCGAGCAGAACGAAGTCATAATCCTCCGAACGAAGCGCATCCAGAGCGGCAGCCAATCCTTCGGAGGCCGCTGTTCTGTGCGCTTCCATTGCAGGACTCCCGGGGTCACGGGGCAGGAAGCCGATGCCGTACTGGTCCCAGACAACGCCTGGCTGGTTTCTGAAAAATCGCTGTTCACCGACGGTGTCATCTGATTTGACGAACTGGATGACCCTGGCCCGCATACCGTGCCCGAGAGCCCTTGCAAGCATGCCGAAAGCCGCCGTGCTCTTTCCTTTGGCGTCCCCGGTGAAAAGCAGGATCCTTCGTTTACTGTTGCTCATCTCTTTTCCTGTATTGTTTGTTTCGACTCCGATGCTCAAAAGAGCTGCCCCGCAAAAAGCTTCAGGCAAATTTCCGCCGCAAGAAAAACATAAGCCGTCAACCGCATAAGCCTGACGCTCTCCCCTATTGTTCCCGCACGGCAACCGGCAGGCCTGATGCCGAGCAATGGCGAATGATGCTCGGCTCCGTCATAACTTCTCTTCCCGCCCAGGGTGACACCGAGAGCACCGGCAAACGCCGCTTCAGGATATCCTGCATTCGGGCTCGAATGCAACCTGGCGCCGGCACGTACGGCTTTGAAAATATCAAAAAACCTGCTTTTCCGCATAACGGAAGCGAGCGCTATGGCAGGAACGGTCAATCTTGCCGGAAGCCAGTTCGCGAAATCATCGAGTTTTGCCGACGCCCGTCCGAATTCACGATAGCGCTCATCGAGGTGTCCGAACAGCGAATCGAGCGTATTGACGGCTTTGTACGCGGCAATCCCGACAGGACCGAACAGGACGGCATAGAACAGCGGAGCCGTAACCCCGTCCACCGTGTTTTCCGCAACACTTTCAACTGCTGCAAGGGCAATCCCCTCATGATCGAGCGAGTCCGTATCGCGCCCAGCCATCAGCGAGACATTCCCTCTTGCCTGGCAGAGGTCGCCGTTCCCGAGTGCGCGCATCACCGCATATGCGTGGTCGCCCAGATCCTTTACCGCCACCATGGAATACAGGAGATACAAAGATACTGCCATTCCCGCAACCGGATGCATCTTTTCAGCGGCAGCAACGACAAGCCATGCCAAGGCAGCTGTACCGCCAACCACCGTTCCGGTACAGAGGATACCGGCGAAATACGGGGAAAGGCACGAAGACCTCAGGACATATTCTGCCGCATGGGCAAACCATCCGATCCCCTTTACCGGATGCGGCATCCATTTCGGATCCCCGGCCAAGAGATCGAGCAGCAGGGCGGCAACAAGGAGGATTACAGTTTGGTCCATCATTTCCGGTCAACGGTTTGCAGGGCATCGCAGATACGAAGCGCATCAAGCAGTATCCGGTTCTCTTCCGTCGTCCTGACGGAAAACCGGAAATAATTCCCTTCGAGACCATCGAAATTCCTGCAGTCGCGTACGATGATGCCCTTGCCCTGAAGAGACACCAGCAGGCTGTCGAACGACCCTTTGCCGAACCACTGCACGAGAAAGAAGTTTGCCGAACCTCCGGCGATGCGCATGGATTTCATAGGGTAAAAAGCATCCGTGATCCTTTTCCGTTCATCAGCGATCAGTAAGTACAGGGATTCCTCGTAAGCCGTGCACCCGGCAAGTTCGCGAGCCGCGTTTTCGGCTATGGCATTGACCGTCCAGGGTTCCTTGAAATCGTAAAGCTTCCGAATGGTGTCCGGATGCCCGACAAGAGCGCCGAGGCGGAGACCGGGCATGGAGTAGAACTTCGTCAGTGAGTGCACGACGACAATATTGCGGAACGCCCCGACATGCTTCATCAAGGTCAGCTCTTCAAAACCGGGAAGGAACTGCAGAAAGGCTTCGTCCACAAAAAACCATTTTTCCTGGAAACGGCTTGCAAGCGCCATGATGAGTTCCGGTGAAAGCAGGGTGCCGGTAGGGTTGTTCGGAGTGCAGGCGAACAAGGCGTCGTAACCCGAAAGGATTTCGGCAAGCTCTTCGTATGCAGGAAAGGCGAACCCTGTCGAGACATCGAGGCGGACAAAACCGGTTTCGACGCCCGTAATACGGGCAGCGCGCATGTAATCGTGAAACGACGGCGCAAACAGCAGCATCCGCCTGAGCGGAATTGCCCTTGGAAGCAGGTATATCCCCTCGATAGCGCCGTTCAGTGCAAGGACGGTATCCTTCTCGAGTCCGTACCTCCTGCAGTAAAATTCCCTGATGCCGGAACCATCGATCGAGGGATAGGTTCGGATGCTTTCCGTCCCGATGCCGGGTGCCGCATCGAAAGGATGAAGCGGGCTGATGCTGACACTGAAATCGAGCATATCCGGGTGATATCCGGCACCGCCATGACGATGGGAAAAAAGTGAGGTCATGGCTTGAACCCCGATTTGCCTGCCAGTGAAAACAACCGGTCGCAATCGATATGGGCTGCAACATGCCTTGCAAGCATACGATACCCTTCTTCCGGGCTGAACTCCGATCGTGCCGGACGGTACCCCGGATCAGCAAGGCCGAGAAACCAGTGCCTGACTGCAGGTTCGTCGAAAATGCCATGGAAATAGGTCCCGATGACCCTGCCGTCAGGGCTCACCGCCCCGTCGTAATCGCCTGCGGGTCTGCCGTTGCGCTGCAGAACTTTCATGAACGGCCTGCACGCTCCACCGGGATATGTGCGGCCCATATGAATTTCATAACCCCGGCACCGGAGAGCAGCTCCTTCGATCTCGCCAGATGCATTGGCAAGGATTTTTTCCTTTTCGAGAATGGTCGAGATATCGAGCATGCCGAGCCCCCGGGATTCACCTTCTGCCGCCTCGACACCCGACGGATCGGAGATCGAATTGCCGAGCATCTGGTAGCCGCCGCATAATCCTGCAACCATTCCTCCCTGTGAACGGAACTCACGGATCCGCTCTTCCCAGCCTGTGGACCGAAGCCATTCGAGATCCCCCCTGACATTTTTCGAACCGGGAAGCACAAGCATCCGGTAAGCCGAAAGCGATCGGGGATAGTGCAGGTAATGCAGTTCAACTGCCGGATCATTCTCGAAGGGCGAAAGGTCCGTGAAATTCGAAATGTGCGGTAAATAGATTGCCGCGACACCGGTTCTCGACTGTTGAGGCTCATCAGGAGGATCGACCTTTGCAGCCAGCGGTACGGCATCCTCGGCATCGATCGAAAAACCACGGAAATACGGGATGACGCCAAGCACCGGCACGCCGGTCATCTCCTCGATGATGCGCACGCCGTCGCGGAAAAGCCCGATGTCGCCCCTGAAGCGGTTGATGATCACCCCCTTCACCAGGGCCCGGTCTTCAGGAGGAATAATGGCAAGGGTTCCGGCCACCTGGGCGAACACCCCCCCGCGATCGATATCGGCAACAAGCAGCACGGCGGCACCGGCGGCACGCGCCGTCCTGAAATTCACGAAATCCCGTTCATACAGGTTCATCTCCGCGCAGGAGCCAGCTCCTTCGATGACGATCAGCTCATGTTTGCGCATCAGCCTTTCGAGACTTTCAGCAGCTGCGGCCGCCCATCGCGAAGTATCCCTGAAATAGCTTCCAGCCGATTCCGTACTGCATACCCTGCCCTGAAGGACAACCTGAGCCCCCTTGTCGGAATTCGGTTTCAGCAGAACGGGATTCATGTCGGCGGTCGGCACGACACGAGCCGCCTCGGCCTGGGCGATCTGCGCCCGGCCGATTTCGGAACCGTCCTGGGTAACCCCCGAATTGTTCGACATGTTCTGCGCCTTGTAGGGCGCCACATCGATGCCGGCATCACTGAAGATGCGGCAGAGCGCGGTAGCGACCACGCTCTTGCCGACATCCGATCCGGTGCCCAGCACGGCAAGGGAACGGTATCCCCCATGTGTCACTCTACTGTCCATCGATTCCAATGCGATCAGATTTTCAATATTTGTATGTCAGGCTCAAAAGGAACGACCTGCCGTTTCCAGGATATGGACTGAGCGTCGAGTTGTAATGAACATCGTAAAAATTTTCCAGCCTTGTCACATAATACTTGTCGAATAGATTGTTCGCGCTTGCCGATACGAAAAAGTGATCATTGATCCGCTTCGTCATTTTCAGATCGAGAAGCCAGTAAGAACCGACATGCCTTGTCGGCTCGGAACCGGTATTGCTTCCTGAATAATACGGTCTGCGGCCCGTGAAGGTCAATGCGGGAGACACGGTCAATCCATGGTTGTCGCTATAGGTTATCTGACTTTTGAACTGGTGCTTCGGCGTATACATCGACTGGCGCTCGGCGGTGCCGACCTTTTCCTCGACGGCATCAAGCAGGGTGTAATCAAAAGAAAGAGTGAGACGTCCGGACAGCGCTGCTTTTACTCCGAGTTCCATTCCGTCCGCCCTGTAATTATCGAGATTGGTCGGAACCCAGTAATATCCATAGGCGGCAGGCTGTGAAGGATCTTCGGCCCATGCAATCTTGTCTTTGATATTCCAGTGGAAATATCCTGCAGTGAGAAACACCTTGCCCGGCAATTCCTGTTCGAGTGTTACATCGGTATGCCATCCCGTTTCCGGGACGAGCAAGGGGTTGCCTTTGGTATAACCGTCGTCCGGCCAAAAAAGGTCATTCATGGTGGGCGCCTTGAAATGGCTGCCGCTGTTGAACTTGATCGTTGTTTTTTTTGAAGGGTTGACCACAGCTCCGTATCGGTAAACATATTTTGTACCGAACATGCTGTTGTCTTCGAGACGAATGCCGGACAGGAACTTGAGGTAACGGAAAGGCCTGTATTGCAGTTCAGTATACAAGGCGCCTGAATGCAGATCGTACCGGTCATCGTATGCCGGGTTGTAATTGGAATCTATCGGAACCATGCTGTTTTCATAATCGTACTGCCGGTATTCTCCTCCAAACAGAAGTTCACCACCATCGAAAGGTTTGTAAGTCAGATTGCCTTCGAATCCTTCGACCTGGTTCGTAACCCATGTCTTTGAGCTGTAGTAACCGGACGTATCCCTGTTAAGATTATAACTCCGGGAATACGAATACTCAGTCTGGAAATTGTACAGAATTTTTTCGGAAGGTTTTCCAGTGACACGAATGCCTGCATGCCAATCCTTGTCTTCATGCCTGTTCAGAAGGCTTGCGGCTTCATCGTTGTAGTATGCGACGCCATTCTTGACGTACGTATCAGTACCCTCCGGAGGCACCACCCCTGGCATTCCATACTTTCTTTCCATGAAATCCCCGAAAAGGCTTACGGCAAGCTGGTCGTTTTTCTTGTAGTTCAGCTTGAGAGACGCCGTTTTTGCATCGAGGTCACTATTGTACCTGAAACCGTCTGTACCGTTTTCACCAAGCGTGAGAAGATAGGAGAGGTTCCCGGACAGTGCCATACCCTGGGTAATCGAGATTCCGTATGTTCCCTGGGTCCCATATTCCGAGGTGATCTCGAAATTCATTTTATCCCTGCCTGGCTCCCTTGTAAAAATATTGATGACTCCTCCGGATGCCCCCGAACCGTAAAGAAGCGATCCCGAGCCTTTGACAATTTCAATCTTTTCGATAATGGCAAGGGGAATTTTCGCCACATCGGCAGTTCCGAGTGAAAGCGAGTTCACCCTGATCCCGTTCACGAATACCTGTGTTCCGTCCGCATTCATGCCCCTGATATGAATCTCTTTAGCAGATCCGCCATAATTCCCATAACTCCCCAGGTCGATGCCCGTCCTGTTCGCCAGCAGTTCACCGAAATTTCCCGCCGCCGAAGCATCAATCTCTTTCCTGTCAATGATGATAACGGCATTGGGCACATCCGTTCTTTTATTTTCAGTTTTCGTCGCGGTTACGACCATCTCCTGGCCGTACATTGACGGCACCGGGGCTTCAGCAAGCAGTCCGCGGCTTGAGAGCACTCCTGCCAGCACAAGCAGGCATACTTTTCTGTTCATGATTGAATCCTGTTTTCAGTTTGAAAAAAACGGCACCTCTATGTATTGTCGTGAGAAGCTCGAGTGCAAGGCGGACAGAGCGGAGAATCCGGAGTGTACATGCAGTACATGAGGATTTCGAGCACTGTCCAACACAGCAATCGGGCTTCGGAACAAATAAATAGATGTGTCCTCAACTGACAGGGGTTAACATAAGGCAGGCATACAGAGCAGCATTGCAGTTGATTTTTTTCGCAGAAAGCCAGACCGGACGGTATGTCGGCAAACAGGAAAACCTGAAGCCGGGAAGCAAGCGGTGAATCCGGACAAGACCCTGCAAAAAAGATCATATGGAAAGCAATGCAGAAGAAGTACAGCTTTGCCCCGACTATAACCCGTAGTCCGATCTTGTTTTGCAAATAATAACTGGCAGGTCTCCTGACTATGACGGCTTGTTTCCGTTTCGGCCTTCCCGCGGTTTTCCAGGGAGGAAAACATTGCAGTGACCTGAAACGACTGCTTTCACCATGCATGTGGCCATGCCTGGCTGCGGCAGCTTGCCGTTGTACAGTTGCGGGTACAGTTTACGATTTCCACGTAATTCCCTATTCTCCGGCTTTTAAACCGGCACCAGCTACACAGAAAGAACAATAACGCTCATGTAGATAAGAAATTCCGGACGATTATCAAAATCGTCACTTCTGGTTTCGGGTGGAACCGGCAATATTGCGCGCAATGCTTTTACAGTAATGGTGCACCTGCATGCATGCATTGATGAGTTCCATATGAAGGTCGTGTGTCGATTCAGCTTCAGGCATCAGGCATACCCTTTTCAGATGAGAAATTTCAGCTTCCCGTGAAAGCCGGCTGAAATGTTCGTCGCCATTGAGAACCGATTCTGCCGGCTCCCTGTCCATGGAGACAACCGCTCCGGCAAGTTTTTCAAGTTCTGCAGAAACAAACCTGTACAGCTCCTCCAGTTCATGCCTTCCATCGGGGGTGAGGTCTGCATTCGGGATCCATTTTCTCCCTTCGCCCTTTAACGTAAGGGTTTCAATCACATCTCCAAGGGACTCGATCTCCTTGACGATATGCATCAGCGCGAAAACTTCCGTGGTTTCCTTTTCATTCAGTTCCGAACGGCTGATCCTGATCAGGTAATCGGAAATGCGGCTTTCGAGGTAATCAAGCTTTTCTTCTCTCATCGCCATGCCTTCGAGAACTGAGAGATCGGCGTAGACCACATCCCGGCCCTGCTCAGGTGTAAAGAACGGGTGGAGCGAAGCCCTGACGATTCTCGCCGCGATATGAGTCATACGGGAGAGTTCCGCCCTTGCGCAACCGATTGCGATGCCAGGTGTTTTCAGTGCCATTTCGTCAAGAAACCTGGCTGCCGGGATTTTCCCTGTCTCCTTTGGATCGTCAGGCAGGAGCCGCTGGACAAGACGGTCAATCTGCGGCAGGATTGGAAGGAAAATCAAGGCCATGACAACATTGAAAATCGAATGCGCATTGGCGATCTGCCTGGGGATACCCTGAGCGGAATCCGGCTGCGTAGAGACGTTTCCGGGACATGAAAACCATCGGACCAGATCGGCAAAGTAACCAATGAAAGGAAAAATGAGCAGAACACCGGCAGCATTGAAGAGCACCTGTGCCAAAGCAACCCGTTTTGCCGGGCGCATCATGCATGAACTTGCAAACACTGCCGTGATGCAGGTGCCGACATTTGCACCTAACAGAAGGGCTATACCGGTTTCGAGGGTGATCGACCCCTGCATGGCAAGCGTGATGGCAATACCGATGAATGCCGCGCTGCTGTGGATAAGCGCGGTGACGAATATGCCGGAGACAACTGCCAGCCAGGGGTTGTCAAGATAGACAAGGAAATCGCTCAAAGGCGCATAACGGTCAAGAGCGACCGTTGACGCCGACATGAGTTTCAGACCAAAAAAAAGCAGGCCGAACCCGGTGAGCACCTCGCCTGCCATTTTCACAGGTTCTTTTCTGCCAAGGGAACTGAGAACAAATCCCCCACTGAAGAATAGAAGGGCATAATCGTGCAGCCTGAAGGAGACAAGCTGGGCCATGGCCGTCGTTCCGATCTCGGCACCGAGTATGACTGCTAAAGCCTGGCTGCCCGGCATAAGGCGGGACTCGACGAGACCTACTAGTATTGCCATTACCGTGCTGCTGCTCTGCACGGTCATCGACGCGAAAGCACCTGAAAAAAGACCATAGAGACGATTGGCGGTCACTCTTGAAACAAGCGACCTCACCCGCTCCCCGGAAGCTTTTTTCAGGCCTCCGCTCATAATCCTGAGGCCATAGAGGAACAAGGCGAGCCCTCCGGCAAACAGCACGGCAAATCCTTCCACAAGCTGCATCCCCGTCATATCGTCAATCCTTCGATACTTTTTGTCGGCATGACACCCAGTATTCTGCCGATCATTCTCTTCCGGTATTCGAAAACCTCCTCCAGGCGGCGGCTCACGATAAGGGTATTGACCAGCTCACCGAACATCTCCATCGGCAGGCTGTACTCCAGATGGTCGGTCATTTCCACACCTCCGTCTGTCTCCCTGAAACGGTGCTGATGAACCCAGAATTCGTAAGGTCCCGATTTCTGCCGGTCCTCGAAAAAATTCGGCCGGTCTACAACGGTGATTTCTGTCTCCCACCTGACGGGAAGCAGCATGAAGGGATAGAGCGTATACCAGATGACCATGCCGGGGTAAATCTCCTCTGCCGGCAGTTCACCGGCGATCCTGAACATCATTTCCGGAGGTGTGATCCTTGCAAGGTTGGCAGGAGAAGAAAAAAAAGTCCATGCGGTATCGGACGATACGGGAATTTTCTGGGTAAAAGTCAGGCTGTGCGATGCCATGCAAAAAAACATACTGAAATTACAATACTCCATCAGCAGACCATAACATCGCCGGGCCCGAAAACTATCCCTCGCATCAGACATTTCAATCCGAAAGCGGTGCATGCAGGGAACAAACCCCCTCAACATTCCCTGAACCTTTTCCGGAATGCAATTTTAAACAAATTTTAACCCTGATTTAATAATTGTTAAAGGTCGGCATCGCTATTATCGATCAGTTGCCGGAAGTGTGCCTCGTTGGAGGCAGTATGTTGCAGATGGCTTCATTCTAATAACAACCCTTCAACATTGAAATACGAGCATGACTATGAGAAGAATTTTCAGATATCTGATTTTCCCCCTGGCAGCAATGACGATTTCATGCAATGTCGTTTTTGCATCGAGCAAGGAAGCACGCGCGTTCGTTTCCGGAGGCGATGCCAGGTTCAGGTCGGGCAGCTACCGGGAGGCGGCGGCCCTGTACACGAAAGCTATCGACTTCGAGCCGAAACAGTCACACAGCTTCCTTTGTGAAGCTTATTTCAAGAGAGGATATGCAAAAGCGGCGCTTGGCGATCCGGAAGGTGCGAAAGCCGATTACAGGGTATCCCTTGATCTCGACCGCACACCCATCAGTCCTGAAGCCTGGTACCACCAGGGCCTGGCGAAACTGGCACTTGGCAATGAAAAAAGCGCAAAATCGGACATCAGGAAAGCAGCCATGCTTGGCAATATGGACGCGAGAAAGTGGCTGTATGATCACGACCCGAAAAACGCGGAATTCAACGATAACTTCGAAGCGCTCGCCCTGCTTGAAACAGGAAAGGCAAAATTCGGAAAAAAAGACTTCCAGGGCGCCATTTCTGATTTCAACCGGGCCATACAGATAGACAGGATCCTTGCAGCCGCCTATTATTACCGTGGAACCGCCAAAAGGCTGACCGGGGACCAGGATGGTTGCAAGGCCGATTTCTGCTCGCTGCTCGAGGTCGATCGGACTCCCATCAATGCTGAAGCCTACTACAACCGCGGTTATGCAAAAGCTTATCTCGGCAACAGGGATGGCGCCCTGTCCGATTTCAACAGAGCCATCACCCTTGACCCGAACTATGCCGAAGCATTCGCCCAGCGAGGAAAACTGAAAGAGAGCATGGGAGACAAAACCGGGGCACAGGATGATTTCAGAAAAGCGGAAAGCCTCGGGCAGGTGTCAACCTCCTCTTCGAAATCCTGACTTGCTCCATTTTCCGGTATCATGGACCAACCATGATGAAAACCCGGAAAAACCGATAACAGAGCCAACCGTCTTGCCTGATAATACGGGTAAATGGGTTGGTTCTGTTATTTTCCTGGATGCATAAACGGCTTCGTGATAAATCCCGTTTGGAAAAGCTCCCTTCAGAGATGATCTTTACAGGCAATCATGATCAACATGGAGCGAAATGACAAAAGCAACCGTTGCCGCCATCATACGGCAGGATGAATTAAAACCCGGAACAATCCTGCTCACAAGGAGGAATGTCTCTCCGTTCATGGGCCATTGGTGCCTGCCGGGCGGACATATCGACGATTATGAAACGGCCGAGGCAGCTGTCACCAGGGAGGTGCTCGAGGAAACCGGCCTCCGGTTCGCAGATCCTGTTTTTTTTCATTATTTTGACGAGCTATTCCCGGAATACGGGTTCCATGCTGTTGCCCTCGCGTTTATCGGAACGGGTGAAGGCAGAGAAACTCTCATGCCCGAAGAAGTTTCTGAAATCCGCTGGTTCACCCTCGGAGAAACACTTGCTCTTCCCCTCGCATTCAATCACCTGCAGATACTTCAGCGTTATGCCGAGCAGTTTCCGGTTTAGGCCCATTGCTTATCTCCTGTCGATAGTCCTGTTTTTTGCCCTTGCGGGTTGCGATCAGAGAAAACCGGCGGAAAACGTCACCGGATCCTCCTCCGGTCATTCGAAACCAACCGTAGTCAGCCTTGCTCCCAGCCTGACTGAAATGATGTTCGCCATCGGAGCGGGCGATCAGCTCATCGGCAGGACCAGCGCATGCGACTGGCCGAAGGAAGCGCTCAAAGTACCGGTCGCCGGAGCGTTCGGACGCCCTTCGCTCGAAGTGCTTGCTGCACTCCATCCCGACCTGGTCATCGACGTCGATCTTGAGGAGCAGCATGCCGGAGAAAAAATAGCCGCTCTCGGAATCCGCAAGGAAACCATCCTGTGCCGCACGCCGGACGACATCCCTTCTGCGCTTCGCCAGCTCGGCAGACTCACCGGACATGCCGC
The DNA here is from genome assembly GCA_903928225.1 of uncultured Chlorobiaceae bacterium. Lineage (GTDB taxonomy): Bacteria > Bacteroidota > Chlorobiia > Chlorobiales > Chlorobiaceae > Chlorobium. The sequence continues at coordinate 4,163 of CAIYPU010000015.1, read as the reverse complement.
CAGGGCCGACAGCCTTGCCCTGGCGATAGAAAAAGGTCTCGATGGCTTCAGGCTCCAGTCAGCAGCTCTCGCCACGAAAAAGAAAGTCTACCTTGAAATATGGGACGATCCGCTCTGGACAGGGGGTAAAGGAAGCTATGTATCTTCCCTGATAGCCTATGCCGGAGGGAACAACATCGGCGATGCGGTCACCAGGGAGTATTTCGAAATTTCGCAGGAATGGGTGCTTTCTGAAAACCCGGATATCATAGCATGCATGTACATGTCCAAGCAATATTCGGCCGCGGACAAGGTCAAGAACCGGCCGGGCTGGAAAAACATTGCCGCAGTCAGGGAAAACCGCGTGTACGACCGCTTCGACAACAACATCTTCCTGCGTCCCGGCCCGAGGGTGCTTGAAGGGATCGGAAAACTGCGCGACGTCATCCTTGAAAAAGAAAGACATGTCCCATGATTTGCAAAGTCATCCTCATGAATCCGCGTTATTTTTTTATCTTTAAGGCCTTATTGCAACAAAACAGACCGGGTGCATGAAACGCTCTCCCCTGATTATTCTTCTTCTGACCGTACTCCTCGACCTCATCGGTTTTGGAATCGTGCTCCCGCTTCTGCCGACCTATGCGAAAGAACTCGGGGCAAGCCCCTTCCTGATCGGCCTCATCGCCGCGATTTTCTCCATCATGCAGTTCATCTTTTCCCCGCTCTGGGGAAAGCTGAGCGACGTCATCGGCCGCCGCCCGGTCATGCTGATCAGTATTTTCATCACAGCCCTCTCCTACCTGGTCTTTTCACAGGCGTCCACCATTCCGCTCCTGCTCTTTGCCCGCGGGCTTTCGGGTATCGGCTCGGCCAATATCGCAGCCGCGCAGGCTTACATCACCGACGTGACGGACAGCAGAAACCGTTCCGGTGCCATGGGACTGATGGGTGCCGCTTTCGGGATCGGGTTCATCATCGGCCCGGTCATCGGCGGTATCCTCAAGCACTATTACGGCATCCAGACCGTAGGCCTGGTATCCTCCTTCCTGATTTCGGTCGATCTCGTCCTCGCCTTTTTTCTCCTTCCCGAATCGAACAGCAATGCAAAGAAGCTGAAATTCGGACGATCGAAGCAGGATGGCGCGAAACATGAGAAAGCGGTAATCTCCCCGGCGTTCGTACTGGAAAAAATAAAGGAATACGGTGACGGCCTCGGCAGCGTCTTCCAGTCCCGTCCCCTCGCGCTGCTTCTGACGGCCAACTATCTGTACACGTTCGCTATCGTCAATATGCAGGTGGCGTCCATTCTTCTCTGGAAAGAGTATTTCAGCGCTACCGACCAGCAGGTCGGCTATATTTTCGCATATGTGGGCATCTGGTCCGCAATCGTTCAGGGAGGGCTCATCACGAAGCTCACGAAAAAAATCGGCGAGCACCAGCTCTTTCTCTGGGGGCATATTTTCACCTTCGCCGGAGTCTTTTTCGTACCCTTCGCCCCTCCAGACTCGCTCTTCACCATCGGGCTTTTCATTCTCTTCTTTTTTGCGATCGGAACCAGCCTTGCCGCGCCCATCAACATCTCGATGATTTCCCTGTACAGCTACAAGGAAAAGCAGGGCCAGATCATGGGGCTCAATCAGTCGGTCAACTCTTTTGCCCGCATCATGGGACCATTCAGCGGCAGCATACTCTACGGCATGGATTTCCACGCACCCTACATCGCTGCGGGAGTGATCCTCCTTCTGGGAACGCTCATCGCCATCGACCTGTTCAAATATAAAATCGACGCGCTTGATCATGCAGCGTAAGCTGACGATCCCTGCCCGGTGGCAGGGGTGAGCGAAAAAGCAAAAATGCTGCAAGACCAGTTCCCTGCCAATGTTCAGAAGCGACATCATCAGACAACCATTACCTGAAATCCTCTGCCGTATCGGCGACATCGCCGACAGGAACGGCATCGAGTGCTACCTTGTCGGCGGCTATGTCCGTGACACCATCCTCGGGCGCCCCTGCAAGGATATCGACGTCATGGTCGTCGGGGACCCGGTTCCTTTCTCAAAGAGTGTGCTCAATGAACTGAGCGGGAAAAATTTCGTGCTTTTCGAGCGTTTCAGGACAGCTCAGCTCGAGATTCCGGACCCGGTGCTCGGGATGCTCAAAATCGAACTTGTCGGCGCACGCAAGGAGTCCTACAATCCCGATTCGAGAAAACCGATCACGCTCATCGGAACGCTCGAAGATGACCTGTCGCGCAGGGATTTCACCATCAACGCCCTGGCGATCGTGCTGAACGCGGAAGGCAGGAACGGCCTTGTCGACCTGTACCACGGCCGGGAGGACATTGATGCCGGCGTGCTCAGGACACCGCTCGACCCACTCAGGACGTTCTCGGACGATCCCCTGCGCATGATGCGCGCGGCAAGGTTCGCCTCGCAGCTCGGTTTCGACCTGCTGCCGGTAGTGAAGGAGGCGATGAAAATCATGCATGAACGGATACGGATCGTTTCAATGGAAAGGACCAGCCATGAATTTTTAAAAATCATGGCTTCGCCGAAACCCTCCCGGGGGCTTGTCATCCTTCATGAAACGGGCCTGCTCAGTGAAATAATGCCCGAGCTTTCCGCCATGGCCGGGGTCCAGCAGGTTGACGGGCTCAGGCACAAGGATACGCTCTACCATACCTTCCAGGTCGTCGATAATGTCGCACAGCATTCCGACAACATCTGGCTGAGGATTGCCGCCCTGCTGCACGATATCGGCAAACCGGCTACAAAGCGGTTCAACCGGAGTGCCGGATGGACCTTCCACGGCCACGACGCCGTAGGAACGAGGATAGCCGCGAAAATTTTCACGAATATGCGCTGGCCGCTCGATCAACTGGATTATGTCCGGAAACTGATCCGGCTGCACCACAGGCCGATCCCGCTCTCGAAAGACGAAATCACCGATTCCGCGGTACGGCGCCTGATGTTCGATGCCGGCGAGGACCTGCAGGACCTGATGAGCCTCTGTCGTGCCGACGTGACGAGCAAGAACCCGTCGAAGGTCGCACGGATCATGAACAACTTCAACCATGTCGAGGAGAAGATCGCGGAGGTCGGGGAAAAGGACCTGCTTGCCAGATGGAGGCCCCCGATTTCAGGCCAGGACATCATGGACGCCCTCGGGCTGCCGGAAGGAAAGCTGGTCGGCATGATCAAGAAAAGAATGGAAAACGCCGTCATTGACGGAGACATCCCCTACGACCGGGATGCCGCTTTGCGTTTTATTTCGGAAGTATACCGCGAATTGTCCGGGGATGGCCAGGTTCCTGAAAAATGACAATCCTGATTTTCCCGCGCTTCTGGTTTTTCCACCGCCCGTGAGTTATATTGCGTCACAGCTTCAGGAAAAACATAAACAGAGCCTGCCTTGATACCTCGTTACTCTCCTGCCGACATGTCGGCAATCTGGACAGAAGAAGCAAAATTCAGAAGATGGCTACAGCTTGAAATAGCCGCCGTGGAAGCACGTTCCGAAGCAGGATTCGTGCCTGATGACGCACTCTGCACCATCAGGGAAAAAGCTTCGTTCAACGTCGAGGAAATCCTCGAGATCGAAAAGGAAACCAAGCATGACGTCATCGCCTTCCTGACCAACGTCGCAGGCCGCGTAGGCCCAAATTCCCGTTACATCCACGAAGGCCTTACATCGTCGGATGTCGTCGATACCTGCCTTGCCATGCAGATGCGTGACGCGGGAAAAATCATCGTCGCCGATATCGAACGCCTTGTCGAAGTGCTTGCGAAACGGGCAACAGAGTTCAAGTATACCGTCGAAATGGGCAGGACACACGGCATTCATGCCGAGCCAACCACCTTCGGACTGAAACTCCTGCTCTGGCACCAGGAAATGCTGCGGAACCTCGGACGCATGAAAAAGGCCGTGGCAACCGTCTCGGTCGGCAAAATATCAGGCGCGGTCGGAACCTACCAGCACCTCTCGCCTGAAATTGAAAAAGCGGTGTGTGAAAAGCTCGGTCTCGAACCCTCGAGCATCTCGACGCAGATCCTGCAGCGCGACCGCCATGCGGAGTTTGCGACAACCCTCGCGATCGTCGCATCTTCCATCGAAAAGTTCTCGACGGAACTCCGTCATCTCCAGCGCACCGAAGTACGCGAAACGGAAGAGTTCTTCAGCAAGGG
>CAIYPU010000014.1 GCA_903928225.1 uncultured Chlorobiaceae bacterium | reverse complement strand
TCAACAGGGCGTTGTCTTAGTTTTCAGCGATGAGCAATGAGCAATGAGCAATGAGCAATGAGCGATGAGCGATGAGCGATGAGCGATGAGCAATGAGCGATGAGCGATGAGCGATGAGCGATGAGCGATGAGCGATGAGCGATGAGCGATGAGCGATGAGCAATGAGCAATGAGCGATGAGCGATGAGCAATGAGCAATGAGCGATGAGCAAAGCCAGCTCAGTTAAGAAAACGGCGTAAAAAATCATACTGATATGACCGATCGGTCTGATCAGTCCAATCGGTCCGATCCTTCTCATTGCTCGTTGCTCATCGCTCATTGCTTTTTTCCCCAGACCTTCAGCACACAAACAAACATGCCATTCAACTTCTCCGACTCTGCATCCCCTCTTGAAAAAGCGGCTTTCGGCAAAGCAGCAAGGCGGCTGGTTCCTTTCCTGTTCTTCTGTTACATCCTCGCTTACCTCGACCGGGTGAATGTCGGGTTCGCGAAACTGCAGATGTGCAGCGACCTCGGTCTGAGCGATACTGCCTACGGGACCGGAGCGGGTATTTTCTTTATCGGGTACCTGTTGTTCGAAGTGCCGAGCAACATGATCCTTGCGAAAATCGGCGCCCGAACCTGGATCGCGCGCATCATGATCACCTGGGGACTGGTCGCCTGCCTGCAGGCAGTGATTTCGAACGAAACTCTTTTTTACTTTTTCCGGTTTCTTCTCGGCGTTGCCGAAGCCGGTTTTTTCCCCGGTATCATCCTCTACCTGACGCAATGGTTCCCGTCGTCTTACCGGGCGGGAATCGTGGCCTGGTTCATGACCGCTGTAGCGGCGGCAGGCGTGATCGGGGGACCGGTTTCAGGCATGATCCTCGATGCCATGAATACCTTCGCTGGGATTCGGGGATGGCAGTGGCTCTTCCTGCTCGAGGGTATACCTTCCCTGCTGACCGGTGTATGGGTTTTTTATTATCTCGATGACGCTCCTGCCGGGGCAGCATGGCTCGGCAGCGATGAAAAAGAAGCGATCATCGGCAAGCTCGGACAGGAAGAGACGGAAAAAAAGAAGGTGGCCGGCACGAGGCATACCTTCGGCGAAGCATTGTCGAGCCATGCCATATGGCTGCTTGCAGCCGTTTACTTTTCCATCGTCATGGGACTTTACGGCATCTCTTTCTGGCTGCCCCAGATCATCAAGGAGTCGATCACGACCGACAATAGTGCGATCGGCTGGATTTCTGCCGTTCCATGGCTCGTTTCGGCGGTTGCCATGGTGCTGAACGGCATGCATTCCGACAGGACCGGGGAACGCCTGTGGCATATCTTCGTTCCATGCATCGGAGCTGCAGCCGCATTCGCCCTGAGCGCCATGCCATCCGTTTCGGGCTGGTACGGCGTTGCGGCCCTGTCCATTGCCACGGCCGGGGTCATGTCCGCGCTTTCATGCTTCTGGTCCCTGCCTTCGTCAATCCTGACGGGAACGGCAGCCGCGGCCGGCATTGCCCTCGTCAATTCGTTCGGGAACCTTGCCGGTTACGTGAGCCCGGAAATTGCCGGTATTGTCCGGGATGCGACCGGCGGCAGGATGGCTGCGGTGCTTGTCATGTTTTCAGCGGCCCTTCTCTCGGCTGCGGTGCTCACCCTTTTCGTGACCGCAAGGTACATCCGGCATAAGGGAACGGAGTTGTCGAGCGTTCAGGATACCTGAGTGTTATCAAATGAAGCGATGGCGGGGACGATGTCCGGAAGTTTTTCAATCGTCACCCCTGGAGCGATTTCCCACGGGTCCATGATGACCGGAAGGGAACGGCGGACCCAAACCGATTTCATCCCTGCCGAAACGGCGCCAAGCACGTCGAAGGGGTTCGATGATACGAGCCATGCCTGTTCGGGCTGCGAAGAGGAACGCTTGAGGAAATGCCGGTAGACCTCCGGGTCAGGTTTGAACTTCCTCACCTCGTCGACGCTGACGATATCGATGAAAAATTTCCTGATCCCCCCGTGATCGAGCAGGTGCTCGACATCGGAACGTTTTCCGTTTGAAAAGGCATAGATCCTGAACCCTGCGTTTTCAGCCTCTGAAAGCCCTTCACTGACATCATCGAAAACCGGAAGCTCCCGGTAGGCATCGAGCAATGCCGTTTTCTCCCTAGCGGAAAGTGGGATGCCGAACACCTCGAGGGTGTAGTCGAGGGCCTGGCCGGTACAGGCTGCAAAATCGAGGTACCGGTCCATCAGTCCCCGGCGGAAGGAGTATTCGAGCACTTTCTGGCGCCAGAACTGCGAAAAAGCCTCTGCCTTGAAGCCGGCATGTTTTTCCAGCATGCCCGTGATGCCCTGAGTATCAATGAGGGTCCCGTAAATGTCGAATGCAAGGGTGCCTTTCATAGGAGATATCCTGTGTGTTGTCCCGGAGTCGTTCCCGTCGTGCCCTCTATCCCGGTTTTCAGGCCGGCGTCGGCTCCGCGTGGATGATCACCCTGCATGCATCAGGCAGGGCATGGTAGACGGCGCCTTCAAGACGGCTCGTGAGCGAATGGGCTTCTTCGAGAAGCAGTTCATCTTCGAACGAGCAGTGCATGGTGATGACAAGTTTCTGCTTTTCCGTCAGCCTGGCCTGGATATCGTGGACATCCCGAATGCCTTCGAACGATTTTGCTGCCTTCAGGATGGCCGCTTGTATCCGCAGCCCCTCTTCAGGTTGCAGGGAAGAGGTGTTCCGCTCCTCGTAGCGGAGCGGGTCGAGATGGATGCAGATGTCGATATCCCCGTCGAATTCGCGGTGAAGGTCCTCTTCGAGAGCTGTCACGATGTCGTGCGCCTTTTTTACGGTCAGTTGCTGATCGACCTCGACATCGAAGGTGATATGCTTTTTTTCACCGTCCAGGCTGGTCGAGATGTTATGGGCGTGCAGGCTGTGGTTCAGCCCTACCACATGGACGCGTTCAGCGATGGTTTCGCTGTTGAGCGCGACCGGTTTCGTGTTGATGGTGATGTCCGCAACCGGAAACTCGATGCGGACGAGCTTTTCGATCGTGGTGCAGATCGACTGCACTTTTTCGACCGAAAGGGTCCTGTTCACGGTGATCGACATTTCAATGAAAACCTGGGGGCCGGTCGGTTTCACCCTGATCTTGTCGATGCCGACCACGCCGGGGACTTCAAGCGTGATCTCTTCAATTTTTTCGGTAATGCCTTCGGGGGCCGCGTCGATGAGGATATCGATCGTGGTTTTGCCGAGCCTCATCGCCGCCCAGCCAACCATGATCGCGACGGCGATACCGGCAACGGCGTCGGCCCAGTGTATGCCGAGTGAGACGAAGACAAGGCCGGCGATAACCACGGCAGAGCTCAGGATATCGGAGCTGAAATGGAGCGCGTCGGCTTCGAGCGCCTTGCTTTTCGTTTCCTCTGCGACTTTTTTCAGCGCGCGCGCACGCGAAAAGTCCACGACGATCGATATCGCCATAATTGCAAAGGAGTACCATTTCACCTCTATTTCCGACGAACCTTCCAAGAGCCGGGTAAGCGCTTCATAGACGATCCAGACGCTCGTGACGATCAGGAGGCCGGTTTCGATCAGCGCCGAAACACTTTCGATCTTGGCATGGCCGTAATGATGTTTGGTGTCCGCTGGTTTGTCGCTCATCTTCACGGCAAAGAACGTCAGGGCCGCCGCTCCGAAATCGAGCGCCGAGTGCGCCGCTTCGGAAATGATGCCGATACTGCCGGTCATGAACCCTACGACGAGCTTCAGGACGGTCAGCAGGATGCTTGCCGCTACCGAACTGAGTGCGACCTGCTGTTTTTTCTGGTTCGCTTCCATGTTTCAGAATAATGTTTTGACCGTCCCGAAAAACAGGGACTGGTTGATAATAATACCATGTTTTCCGAAGGAATCATATTGTTTCCGGTCTGGTTGACAAACATCCGGAATGGTGTGGTGTTGGAGTATCGGGGAACGATGCGCCCGTCGCTGTGACGCGCGCTCTTTTATGGATTGCCCGACAGCTTTTTATTGGCAACGGCATCGTTTTTCCAGCCGCCGCCGAGGGCGACATAAAGAGCTGCCGTATCCTGAAGTTGCAGCGCTCTGGCCTGGATCAGGGATATTTTTGCCTGACGGTAATCCCGGTCGGCAGCCATGACCTGGAGGTAATTGACCAGGCCAGCCCTGTAGTTTGCCTGAAGAAGGTTCAGCGAGAGACCTGCGGTATCCAAAGCTCTTGAAGCTTTCTGCACCACCTCGGCATCGTGCTGCAGCGCGCGGAGGGTATTGGCCACTTCGGCGAATGCCGAAAGGACGGTTGCCCTGTAATTCGCAAAACTCTGGTCATACGCTGCGATCGCAGCCCGGCGTTTGGCCCTGAGTGAGCCTCCGTTGAAAATGGGGGCCGCAATGTTCGCGCCCAGGTTCCAGAAACTGTTTGCTTTATCGAACAGGTTGTTTGCCGAAAGGCTTGCCTGTCCATAGCCCGCGCTCAGGGTAAAGCTCGGAAACAGGGCTGCCGTTGCCTGGCCTATGCCGGCGCTGGCTGCATGGAGCTGTGCTTCTGCGGCAAGGATGTCCGGTCTCTGCCTGACAAGCTCCGACGGGAGGGAAAGCGGCAGGTCGTCAGGAAGCGCGATTTCGGACAGCATGATTTTCGGCGTCCGGAACTCCGAGGGCAGCCTGCCGGTAAGCATTGCAAGCAGGTTTTCCGCCCTGTTCAGCTGCTGTTCGACCGGCGGGATGGAAGCCTCGAGCGCATCAAGCTGGCTCTGCAGCGCAAGCACGCTGCTGAAGGCCACGACCCCTGCCTTGTACTGTTTTTCGGCAATGGCGACCTGTTCTTTTTCAAGGGATGCGAGCAGTTCGAGTTCGTCGATCTGCGCCTGGTATGCGGCAATGGCGATCGAGGTGTTGACGAGGTTTCCGGAAAGTATGATATAGGTGCCGAGACCAATGGCGCGCTGCTGGTCGACCTTGGCCGCGAGGCCTTCCACCGTCCGGCGCTGTCCTCCCGCTATATCGAGAACGTAGCTGACCGATGCGGAAAGGGTGGAGAGGTTGAAGAGTTTTCCAACCGACGAACTGCCGCTCGATGCCGGTGAACTTTTTTCTCGCGTCTCTGCGAATGTGGCGCCGGCCTGGGGGAAAAAAATACCGGACCCTGCGCGGAGGTTTTCCTGGCTCTCCCTCAGGCTCGCCTGGGCAGCCTGCAGCGAAGGGTTGTTTTCGAGCCCCTCCGAAACGATGGCATCGATCCGGCTTGAATTGAACAGTTTCCACCAGTTCGCCACCGGTTCGCTGCCGGCAATGATCTGTTGCCTTTCGGTGCCTGCGGCTGAGAATTCTTTCGGGTCCCCGCCGTAATTGTACCTGTCTGTGTTCGGGGCTTCCGGCCTCGTAAAGTCCGGGCCAGCGGCGCACCCGGCGGCCGTGAGGCAGGCGAGAGCGGAGAAGAAGATGCCGAATTTCCTGCCCCTGAAGCCGAGGGAGTTCAGGAGAACGGTCCCGGTTCGCTTGTTGGGAAGATTATCCACCGATATAGACGTCTACAAGTTGACCGGGATAGAGTGTTGCATTTGCCGGTTTCCCGAAACTGAAAACCACAGGGAGCACCCGTACGTCGACCCGTTCCGTCCTCTGGCTCGAGAGCTGGATTTTCGGGCTGACATTGGGCTGGATGCGAACGAATTTCAGGGGGATGCTGACATCCGTTCCCCTGATGAACATGCGTGCGTTGATTCTTGAGGGATCGGGAAGCCGCTGGATGAGGATTTCATCGACATAGCAGCGTACCGCAAGGCCGGTGCCAAGGTTTCCCATCACCAGGACCGGCACGGAACCTCTCGAATAAGTGTCATACACTCCCTGGTTCGAGACATAGCTGCCGACGGCCGTGTTGATCGACAGGACGGTGCCGCCGGAAAGGGATCTGACGGTATACTTGCCCAGAAGAGCTTCAGCGGCGTTGTACTGTTTCCTGGCAAGTTCCAGGCTCGCTTTCGCTCCCTTGGCCGCGTTTTCGGCGGTATCGAGCGCATCCCTGCTGACTGACCGCTGATCGAGGTTCCATGAAGCCCTGAGTTTGTCGTACTGGGCTTTCAGGTTTTTGTAATTCGCAAGGGCGACCCCGATCTGTGCCCTGGCCGATTCCGTTGTCGAACGCTGGACTGTGTCGTCGAGGACCAGCAGGGGGTCGCCGGCCTGCACCTGCTGGCCTTCGATGACGGGGATCCTGGTGACTGTACCCGAAACTTCGGGATAAATGTTGACATTCGCTCCGCTTGCCTGAACGGTCTCGATGATCCCGTTAGCATAAATTCCCTTCTGATAGGGGTTTGCAGCAGGTTTGAATGCCGGGGGAAGGGGTTTCGGTTGCGGACGCAACACGTAAGCGCTGCCCGCTCCGAGGAGTATGCCGAAGACGGAAAGTCCGATAAGGATTTTATTTCTCATGTGCATGATTCTTTTCGAACCCGATGATTTTACCGTCTTCCATCTTCATGATGGTATCGGCGTATTCGTAAATCCTGCTGTCGTGCGTGACGATGATGATGCAGCGTTTTTCATCGAGGATTTTCGCTTTTACGAACTCGATGATCTTTCTGCCGGTATCGCCGTCGAGCGAAGCTGTCGGTTCGTCGAAAATCAGGATATCGGGCTGCCCCGCAATCGCCCTCGCAATTGCAACGCGCTGCTGTTCACCGCCGCTCAGCTTGTATGGCGGCAGCTGGGCACGCTCTTTCAGTCCTACGATGTCAAGGTACTCGAGTGCCACGTTCAGCGCCTGGTTCCAGTTCATTTTTTTCAGTATCAGTGGAACAGCGACATTCTCGGCTGTGGTAAGCCGCGGAAAGAGATGGTAGTCCTGGAAAACGAACCCGATCTTGTTCAGCCTGATCCGGGCGATCCGGTCTTCGGACATCCCCCAGATATCTTCACCTTCGACGATGACACTTCCGCTGTTCGGCTTCAGTATTCCCGAAACCATGCTCAGCAAGGTTGTTTTTCCGCTTCCCGAGGGGCCGACGATATAGAGGATCTGTCCGTATTCCGCTGCAAAACTCGCATCCCTGACCGCAACGGTCCTGGCTTCTCCTTCTCCGAACCATTTGACCAGGTTCTCTGCACTGATGGCTGTCCCGCTCATTTCAGCCCCTGAAGATATCGAACGGCTGGATCTGCAGCACCTTGCGCACGCCGATATAACTGGAAACGCTTGCGATGACCAGCACCATCAGCAGGGCGAAACCGAGGATCACGAAGGTTATCTGCGCAGCGTAATCGGGCATGCGAAGCCTTGCAAGGATCATGAATGTCGATGCGGCCCCGACACCGAGGCCGTAGCCGATCAGCGAAGTGAACGATGCCTGGAACAGGATCATGGCTATCAGTTCGTTGCTCCTGGCCCCGATGGCTTTCAATGCGCCGAACTTTTCCAGGTTTTCAAGAATGAAGGTGTAGAAGGTCTGGCCGGAGATCGACAGGCCGACAACGAAACTTATCGTGGTCATGAGAAGGATGTTCATCCCCATGCCGGTCTTGAAGGTATAGAAATCGCTGATCTTTCCTACGAACTGGTCGCGTGTCAGAGCCTGGTAGCCGAGTTTGCCGATCTCTTGCTGAATAGCGGGAATATCGTTTTCTCTTTTTGGTTCGATAAGGATATAGGAGGTTGTGAACCGGGTAGAAGGGATATAGGTTATCGCCCTGCTGTACGTGGTATAGATCGTGGGAATGCCGAAAAGCCCGGAAGATGCCACTTTTGCAAGCCCGACGACGACCCCCCTGTGATCGTTGATTTCAAACTCGTTGCCGACACCGGGTTTTCCGAGCTTGCTGTATTCCGCATCCTTGACGACGATGAAGGCGTTATCCGCATAGATGTCGTTGATATTTCCCTCGAGCAGTTCCGGCCTGCCGTAGAGTGTCGCATCGTCTAGCCCTACGACGGTTGTCGCCTGGTAGGTGCCGTCTTTCAGCTTCACCTGTGCCGTGCCGAAATAGAGGGGAACAGCATATCGGACGCCCTTGATGCTTCTTGCCGCGGATAGGACGTAATCCGGCATGGGAATGCTGCTCGTGGCGTTGTTGACGGCAGGGTCCATGACCCAGATCTTGGCGCCGATATTGTAAACGGAGGACGACGACCTGGTAAGGATCCCTGAGAACATGGATGTCATCATGACCATGAGGAATACCGCAAAGGTGATGCCTACGAGCAGGGCGGTAAACTTGCTTCTGTCATTGATCAGCAGTTTCAGAGCTATTTTGAGAATCCCCGGCACGGATACGGTTCGATAAACGGTTGCGGCTTGACCCTAAAATAAGATACAATAAAGGATAAATAGGTTTTTTCGCGTGAATTTTCAAGGTTTATACGCAGAAACCGGTTTTTATCTGCTGTTCATCCATTCTAAAGATCTTTGGAAGGAGATGTCGAAGGTGATGAGCATGCAGATGATGGCCATGAGGATCATTGCACAAAGAAAAATGGTGTCGGCGACCTGTTCGATCGTATGCATGCGTTTTATGCCGCGTCTGCGCAGGGCCCAGTATGAGAGGATGCATGAGGAGAGGAAGAGCAGTGCATCCACTGCGAGAAGGTCATCAGCGAACGTCGTCGCTTTCTGGCCCATGATGAGAACCTGGATGATGCCGATTACCGTCAGGCATACGCCGACCATGGCCGAAGAGACTGAGAAGATGTGCATGCAGAGGCTCTCTTCGAGATCTGTCCGATAGTGTTTTTCGCTGCAGTCGTCGTTCATCGGTGTCTTCCTCCTGGAGATTTACATCCCTGAATATGGAAAACATTTCAGAATTCCGGTAAAGGTTCAGACGGGTGGCGACACCCGTCTGGCCCGATTTTCAGGAGAGCAGTTTTTTCCTGTTATGCTCCATGAAACCTGTTTTCTCTCATTTTCATGAACTTCTGCAGCTGTTCAGGGGAAAGTATCGACGAAAGTTCATTGATGAACCTGCTTTGCGATCTTGCAAGCTTTGTATGTTCCCGGCCGATCCTGTCTGAGAGGGTATTGATTTTATTCTGGTCAGGTGTCTTCCTGACCGACTCCTCGGCAAGTTCCCGCTTCAGTTCCATGAGGCCCCTGCGTTCGGTAATCGAATTGTCGAAATATTTCCGCCTCAGCTCCCTGAAACTGGTCCGCTGTTCATTACTCAGGTTGAGCCGTTCGTTCATGCCAGTACCCATCTGTCCGCGGTGATGCCGCATCCGGGGTTCGCAGGGCATCGCAGGACGGCTTTCCGCCGAGAGTGCGTCGTTATAAGTGGATCCTGTTACTGTTGGTGCGGCGGCTGCAGCGTTGATTCCTGAACCTGTCAATCCTGTCATGATCATGAGTGTCGTTATCGCTGTTTTTTTCATCGTTTCAATTGTTTTTTCGTTAGCTGGAATACATGCAATCTTTCGATGGAATGAACGGGAACCAATCCCGGAGTGTTCCATGTAACAGGTTGCATTACCCTTGAATAGACGCCGGCCGTCGTTCAATCCTTGCGCTCGCGGATGAAAATGTGCCCCTTTGTTCCGAAGAGCCCGGGTTGCACCCTTTAACCGGGAATGAACTTTTTACAAGGGAAAATGTTCCCGTGAAACATGATGAACCTGCCAGGAGCGACGAACGGCCGTTGAGCGGATTATCCCGCCCGGATCGAAAGAAAAACGAATGCAGGTGCGTATCAGAATAAAACGCGAATCGATACAGCCTGCAGAGCGCTTCAGAAGAAAAAATAAGCGGATATTCGCGTTGACGGCTTCCTGCGAACATCTCTCTTTTACACTGGTTATGGATGATAAAACAAATATATTCACGTAGTCGGTCCTGAAAGTCTTTGCAGGGATCCTGTCGATATTTCCCCCGGGAAATTCCCGGTCAAACAGCAACCAGTTTTTCATACCATGCAATTCAGGAAATTCCTTATCCCGTCGGCCGTAGTTGCCGTTTTGATCCTTATCGTTCTGGCAGGCATCAGGACCCGGTGGTTCACTGATTTCAACAGTCTTCGGCAGTCCGAAAAACAACTCGCGCGCCTCGACATGTTCAGCCCCGAATCTTTCGCGATAAGCCCCGACAACCGCATGCTGGCTTACGCTTCGAAAAAAGGTGACAAACTCTCTGTGACCGTCGGTGAGACGAAAGGGAAAGAGTTCCAGGCGATCATGCCCGGAAGCCTTGTTTTCAGCCCCGACGGCAAACGGACAGCCTATGCCGCGGTCACTGCCGACAAGTCGGTCGTGGTGGTTATCGACGGTAAAGAGGGAATGCCCTGGGAAGAGACCGGGGAAGGCGCCCCTGTTTTCAGCCCGGATAGCCGCAGGACCGCTTTTGCGGGCAGGAAAGGGGACCGGTGGTTTGCCGTTGTCGATGGCGAGCCGGGCCCGGGTTACGTGAGCGTCAAGGGAATTGTTTTCAGCCCGGACAGCAGGCATTTCGCTTATCTGGCCCAGAAAGGCGATCAATGGGTAATCGTCCGGGATGGAACGGAAGAGAGCGCTTTTTCAGGCATAGGCAGCCTGGCATTCACTCCGGACAGCCGCGACCTTTCCTACGTTGCCGGAAAAGGCCTCGATACGGTTGTGGCGGTTTTCAGGGGGCAGGAAGGTCCGCCCTTTGAAAGCATAGGCGGACTGGTCTGCAGTGCCGACGGGAGCCGTACCGCATATATCGCGAAGAAAGGCGAACGGTATTCCGTTGTCGTTGACGGCTCGGAAGTGCCGCTTGATGACGGGATTGTCTCCGAACCTCCGGTTTTCAGCCGGGACGGCAAAAAGGTGGCTTACTGCATGAAAAAAGGGGACAAATGGTTTACCGTGACAGACGGTGTCCCGAGCCGGGGGTATGACGGAGTCAAGGGCTTCGTGTTCAGTGCGGATGGACGGCATTCGGGTTTTACCGCGACCAGGAACGGCCGGCAGCTCATGGTGATCGACGGTGTCGAAGGACCGGATTACGATGCAGCCGGAGGCCTCGAGTTCAATGCTGACGGGACAGCAAATGCCTATGTGGCGAGAAAAGGGAAAAAGAATTTTGTCGTTTCCGGAGGAACCGAAGGCCCGTCGTTCGATAATATTTTTACCGGATGGGGCGGCAGAATAGTTTTTGACTCCCCCTCCAGGTTGCACTATGTTGCCATGAGGGGAGACACCATTTATCTCGTCGAGGGAAAAACAGGAAAATGAGGGGCAGTTCCATGACCACGATCCTTGATTTCGAAATAAACACACAGAGCTGCACCCGCTGCGGCGATTGCGTTGCCGATTGTCCGGCGCGCATCATTTTCATGCATGAAAACGGTTTCCCCTATATCCCGCTTGAAAAGGAGGCGAACTGCTACCGTTGCCAGCACTGCCTTGCGGTCTGTCCCGAAGGCTCGATATCCATTCACGGGATCAGGCCGTCTGAAAGCCTCTCCCTCGAACAGGGTTTTCCCGATCCCGCGAAGCTGGAGCTTCTCATGAAAGGCCGACGTTCGGTCAGGCGTTTCCAGGAAGAACCCCTCGAGCCCGGGCTGCTCAGGAAGCTGCTCGAGGTTGCCTGGCATGCCCCGACCGGCGTGAATTCCAGGCAGGTCCTGTTCTCGGTGCTGGACAGCAGGGAGAAGGTTGCCGAATTTCGAGAAGAGGTGATGAAAGGGCTCGCGGATGTGGTCGCGAAAAACGCACTGCCGAAAGGACGGGAATTCTATAGCGGTTTCCTGAAGCTCTGGCAGGAAAAAAAGGTCGATATCCTGTTCCGCAATGCGCCGCACCTCCTTGTGGCTTCGGCCCCCGCTACCGTTTCCACACCGGTGCCCGACTGCCTTATAGCGCTCAGCTACTTCGAGCTGTTCGCCCAGGCGAACGGGGTTGGCACGCTCTGGAATGGCCTTGCGAAATGGACGATCGACGATCTGCTGCCGGAAACCCGCGAGTGCCTCGGTATTCCCGCAGACCATGTCGTCGGATATGTCATGACCTTCGGGAAGCCTGCAGTACACTACTGCAGAACGGTCCAGCACGGGCCGGCGCTCATCAACCATGCACTGACGAAATAGGTTTTGTGCCTCCGGATGAACGAAATTATCCGGGGGTACGGGACTTTTCCCATAGGCTGGTCAGTTTGCGGTTGCCGGCAACTTCGCGAAGATGTAACGCCCTGTTTTACGGTCGAATACTCCGAACTCCTGCCGGCCGCTCCGGAATTGCACATAACTGCTGACATCCCGGGAAAAATTCCGCACTGTTTTTTTCTGCCAGATCTCCTTTCCCATCCTGTCGAACAGTATGAATGCCATTGAGCCGTCCGTTTCGTTACGGGTAGCCGCGAGCGTGAACTTCCCGTTTTGCGCGACCCTGATCTGGACGATTACCGGATACCCGGTGTTTTTCCCCCAGACGAGCGCTCCTGTCGATGCATCGAAAAGGGTTATCTCCGCCTGCCCTATCCCGTTCAGGCCGATGGCTATAGAACTGCCGTCGGGAGAAATTGCGTGGTACCGCACCCAGCGAAGCACCGTTTCGTCCGGATGCTCTCCGGCAAACGGGATTTTTTTCCTGAGCTCGCCTTTTTTGTCATAGACGGCGATACCGCTCGAACCTCCCTCGTCCCGCCATCCCCACAGCGGCAGGATGATGGTTTCACCGTTGTCCGAAACGGCCGCCTCTCCCGGTTCATCGAACAGCGGCTGCTTCCAGAGCTCCTTTCCTTTTTCGCTGAAGCTCCAGGAGTGCCCTTGCTTTTCGCAGGTGATCGTGATTTCATACCTGCCGTTGTCTGAAAAAAAATGTTGTTCCGTGCCAGGTACCTCGGGCATCAGTTCAGCCCTTGCCATGAGCGGGAAGAAGGACGTGAGCGCGAGGACGATTACCGACCTGAAAAGCTGTTTCATGCTGCTGACCGGATTGCCGTGGTAAAGGGAAAACCGCAGGCCCCGCTCCTGGAGCTGCAGGTTCTTTTTTCATTGTAATATACGCTTATTCATGCAGTCGGGCTTCGGCTTCATAGCCGTGTTCGTTACATTGTTTGATACCGTGGTCCGGTCCTGTCCGGTTTGCAACAGGACGCCGGGCGTCGCTTCAACATAAATCATCCTGGAACATGCCGGTTTTTATTGACTACAACGATTTCCGTATCGGTGAAGGCGAAAAAGTAAACCTTTCGAAACGGCCCACGAACATTGCGCCCCTCTACAAATCGAAAAAGCATTACAAAAAAATGCTTGCCGATCACGTCGAAGAGCTCAGCAGGATCCAGAACATCCATTATGCCGATGACCGGTATTCGCTGCTGATGATATTCCAGGCTATGGACGCAGCAGGAAAAGACAGCATTATCAGGCATGTGATGTCCGGAGTGAACCCCCAGGGATGCGAGGTTTACAGCTTCAAGCATCCGTCGGCCCAGGACCTCGACCACGATTTTCTCTGGAGGACGAACCGCTGCCTTCCTGAACGGGGCATGATCGGTATTTTCAACCGTTCCTATTACGAGGAGGTGCTCATTGTAAGGGTCCACCCGGAAATCCTTGCTGCCCAGCGGATCCCCAACGAACTGCTCAACGGCGGAAAAGTGTGGGACAACCGGTTCAAGTCCATAGTCGACATGGAGAACCACCTCTACCGGAACGGCACGAGGATCGTCAAGTTTTTCCTGCACCTGTCCAAGGAAGAGCAGCGGCAGCGTTTCCTTCGCAGGATCGATGAACCATCGAAAAACTGGAAATTCAGTTCCGCCGATGTCGAGGAACGCAAGTACTGGAAAGAATATATGTGTGCATACGAAGCCTGCCTCGGCGCGACGAGCACGAGACGCTCGCCCTGGTATGCGGTGCCTGCTGACGACAAGGCCAATGCAAGGCTTATCGTCTCCCATATCATCGTACAGGCCATGACCGCTCTTTCTCTTTCCTATCCGGAAGCAGACGAGGGCAGGCGGAAGGAACTTGCTGATATGCGCAGGGTGCTTATGGAAGAGGAAGCGGATAACGAAGTGAACTGAAGTTATGCAGCCTAATTGCAGCCGGAATCATGGTTTTCCGTCATCATCCGGTATTTTCTGCAGCCGCATTGCCATCCGTTGTCGCAGGCTTTCCTGTACCAGTCCAGCGCTTCGGCAAGGTCCAGCTTCACGCCTCTTCCTTCTTCGTACATCTCCCCGAGGTTGAACTGCGCTTCGGCATAGCCCTGTTCTGCAGCGGCCCGGTACCACCTGGCCGCTTCCCTGTCGTTCCGTTCCGTTCCGATACCTATTTTACTGTAGGACCCGACCTTGTTCTGTGCTGCGGGATCGCCTTTCAGGGCTTCGATCAAGGCAGCCTGGTACCTGCTGAGGGTTTCGCCGTTGACAGTACCAGTCAGCAGCATGGCCAGCGCCATGCAAAAGAACATTTTTCTTTTCATAGCAGTCGTAACGGTTTTCCGGATTCAGAGCCTTACCGGAATTCCCCGTTGATGGAGGTACTCCTTGGCTTCGCGGATCGAGTGCTGGCGAAAATGGAAAATCGACGCGGCAAGCGCAGCGTCGGCGTGTCCTTTGGTAAAACCGTCGTACAGGTGTTCGAGGTTGCCCGCTCCGCCGGAAGCGATGACGGGAATATGGACCGAAGTCGAAACCTTCGAAAGTATGTCGTTGTCGTAACCCTCTTTCGTTCCGTCCCTGTCCATGCTCGTCAGCAGTATCTCTCCCGCTCCGAGCTCCTGGACTTTTTGCGACCATTCGAGCGCTTCGAAATTTGTCGGCCTTTTGCCGGAATGGGTGTGGACGATGTAGTCTTTGCCGATTTTCTTGACATCGATGGCGACCACGACAGCCTGTGATCCGTATTTTTCCGCGATGCGGCTGATAAGCGGGGGGTCGTTCACCGCTGCGGTGTTGACCGATACCTTGTCGGCCCCGTGCAGGAAAACTTCCCTGGCGCGTTCGACCGAACTGATGCCGCCGCCTACCGTCAGGGGAATGAAAATTTCGCCTGAAACTTTCAGCACCTCTTCGAGGGTTGTTCTCCGGGATTCAAGAGAAGCTGAAATGTCGAGAAAGACCAGTTCGTCAGCGAACTCGCCGTTATAGAACCTTGCCTGTTCAAGAATGGAGCCCGCATCTCTGAGGCCCTCGAAGTTTATTCCCTTTACAACCCGTCCGTCGCGTACATCGAGGCAGGGGATGATCCGTTTGGCTAACATCGCTTGTCCCTGTATTGCTGAAATCCTGTGGTTAAACCGTGCCTTAAGAAATCAATAAAGATTGAACTCTACAACATTATTTTAATGTATTATATTTTCTGGCCTCGATGTCTGGTTAAAAACAAAAGAACGATACCATGAAGTTTCCTGTTTGTGAATTTGCCGATTCGGAGGACGGGTTCTATTCCCAGTGTGCTTCCTGCCCGATCGATTCATCGAACCCCGGCTGTGCCCTCACCGAACTCGAGGACGGTAATTACGGGTTCGAGGGGACGACCCCGCACGGAGGGGTCAGGGCGGTCTTCTATTTCAGGGATAACGAAGGCGGCCAGGTCCCAAAGCGTGATGCGATGCACGTTGAAATCCACGAGCTCGACGAACTGGGCCATCTCATCACCATTCTCTACGGCATGGTCGATCCCGAGGGTATCATCTATCTGAAGAGGTCGGCTTCCGATGAAGCCGGGAATCAGTAAAATATTTACCGTAATCAGACGTCCTGATGACCATAAACAAACTGTATTTTGAACACGGTGACGAGATCCGTGACCTGACCATTGTCGGCGGTGGCCCTACCGGTATTTTTGCGGCTTTCCAGTGCGGCATGAACAATATCACCTGCAGGATCATCGAAAGCATGCCCCAGCTCGGGGGTCAGCTTGCCGCATTGTACCCCGAAAAACATATCTACGATGTTGCCGGTTTCCCTGAAGTGCCGGCCGCCGGTCTTGTCGAGAGCCTCTGGAAACAGACGGAACGATACAATCCGGAAGTGGTCCTCGGCGAGACCGTTACTGAATACAACAAGCTTGCCGACGGCACTTTCAGGGTGACGGTCGGATCGGGCAGGGAATACCTTTCAAAGGCGGTCCTGATTGCCGCCGGGCTCGGCGCGTTTTCTCCCCGAAAACTTCCCCAGCTTGGTGTTATCGACCATCTGGAAGGCCGTTCGGTTTTTTACGCAGTCAAGAATGTCAGCGATTTCGCCGGCAGGAAGGTTGTCATCGTAGGCGGCGGAGACTCGGCGCTCGACTGGACGGTAGGTCTCCTGAAGGTTGCGGCGAGCGTTACCGTCGTGCACCGTATGCACGAGTTCCAGGGCCATGGCAAGACGGCGAGGGAAGTGCTCGAGGCGAAACAGGCCGGGCTGGTCGATATTTTCCTCAATACCGAAGTCAGCTCGATCGAGACTTCCGGTGACCAGGTCACGGGCGTAAAACTTCGCAGGAAAAACGGAAACCAATGCATAGTGGAAGCGGACAGGCTTCTTCTCCTCATCGGCTTCAAATCCAATCTCGGGCCACTCTCCGCATGGGGGCTCGAGCTCATGGACAACGCGCTCGTTGTCGACAGCCATATGAAAACCTCCGTTGACGGCTTATACGCAGCGGGAGATATCGCCTATTATCCGGGAAAGCTCAAAATCATCCAGACCGGCCTGAGCGATGCGGCCATGGCCGTCCGGCACAGTCTGACCTATATCAAACCAGGGGAGAAAATCCGCAATACGTTCAGCAGCATCAAAATGGCAAAGGACAGGAAAGGTGAGTCGTAACAAGGACGGAAACAATACTGACAGGATGGGCTCGTTGCAGGCCTGGATGCTTGCCATCCGCCCGAAAACCCTTCCGGCAGGCGCGGTGCCGGTCATTCTCGGTTCCGCGCTCGCAGCGCATGACCTGCAGTTCAGTCTCCTGCCCGCGCTTGTAGCCCTCGTCTGCGCGCTCGGCATCCAGGTGGCCACGAACTTCATCAATGAAATCTACGATTTCCGAAAGGGTGCCGATACCAGTGAGCGCCTTGGTCCGACAAGGACGGTCGCGTCAGGTATCATCAGCGAGAAAACCATGGTCCGGGTTTCCATAACCCTGGTCGCTGCCGTTTTCCTGCTGGGGCTCTACCTCGTCTTCACCGCAGGCTGGCCCATCCTGCTTATCGGCCTGCTTTCGCTTCTCTTTGCCTGGGCGTATACGGGCGGGCCTTATCCGATAGCCTATTCCGGCCTCGGCGATATCTTTGTTTTTATCTTTTTCGGGCTCGTGGCTGTCGGAGGTACCTACTACGTCCAGGCCCACAGCCTCAACATGTCGGTGCTCTATGCCGCGGCGGCACCCGGTTTTTTTTCGGTCAACATCCTGCTGGTCAACAATATCCGGGATATCGATACCGACCGCAAAGTCGGCAAGATGACCCTGCCGGCCCGTATCGGTGCAGAGAGGGCACGCAGGCTCTATGTGATCCTCACGGTTGCCGCATATCTTGTTCCTCCCGTTCTCTGGCTGAAGGGGTATCCGGTATGGGTTCTGCTCACGCTGATTACCCTGCCCCTGGCAATAAAGACCGTCAGGGAGCTTTACTCGAGCGACGGAAGGCAGCTCAACAACATCCTTGCAGGAACAGGGAAGCTGCTCACCCTTCACGGCCTTCTTTTTTCAGCAGGACTCCTTTTCCATTAACTGCGATTGTTTATGCATTCCGATACCGTTACCATAGCCCTTGTCCAGAGCAGGTCCAGAAGCACTCCGGCTGAGAACATGGCTGAGGCCTGCCTGAAAATACGCGAAGCTGCATCGTCCGGAGCACGGATCATCTGTCTGCAGGAGCTTTTCACCACGGATTATTTCTGCCAGACCGAGGATTACGGCCCTTTCGATTACGCCGAAACGGTGCCAGGCCCCTCGACCGAAACGCTGCAGGTTCTTGCCGGGGAACTGGAGGTGGTGATTGTGGCATCGCTCTTTGAACGTCGTGCGCCAGGGCTCCACCACAATACCGCGGCGGTCATCGATGCCGACGGCAGTTATCTTGGCAAGTACCGCAAGATGCATATCCCGGATGACCCGGGGTTCTACGAAAAATTTTACTTTACCCCCGGAGACCTCGGATACAAGGTTTTCAGGACCCGGTACGCCACGATCGGCGTTCTCATCTGCTGGGACCAGTGGTATCCAGAGGCGGCAAGGCTGACAGCCCTCAAAGGCGCTGAAATCATGTTCTACCCGACAGCGATTGGTTGGGCGGCAAGCGAACATTCCGCCGAAGTACGGAACTCGCAGCGTGCTGCCTGGAAAACCATGCAGCTGTCGCATGCCATCGCCAATGGGGTATTCGTTGCTGCAGCGAACCGTGTCGGTACGGAAGGGGAGCTTGAATTCTGGGGCAACAGCTTTGTTTCTGACCCTTTCGGCCAGGTTGTTGCCGAAGCCGCTCACCAGAACGAATCGGTTCTGCTTGCAACCTGCGAGAGGAGCCGTATCGGGTTTTACCGCTCTCACTGGCCCTTTCTTCGCGACCGCCGCACAGAGACCTATGGTGAGCTGCAGAAACGGTTCCTCGACGAAATGTAATCCGGTTCCGGACCGGCACATGGTTACCATGGATCAATTATCTCAGATATGAACAGTTACGGCATCATCGTACTCCTGACCCTGATCATTACCTTCTGTATCAAGTTCCTGTCGGAACTGCTCAATGTCAGGGCCGCGTCTGCAGGGGTTCCCGAAGAGTTCGTGGGGATTTACGATGAAGATGCCTACCGGAAATCCCAGGAGTACCTTCGCGCCTCCTCCCGTTTTTCGTTGGCCAGCGCCGGGTTCGACCTTGCCATACTGCTGATTTTCTGGTTTAGCGGAGGCTTCAACGCCCTCGATCAGTTTCTCCGCACCTTCACTTACGGACCGGTCATCACCGGGCTACTCTATATCGGTTCACTCATGCTTGTACAGACGCTTGCAGAGCTGCCATTCAGCATCTACAGGACTTTTGTCATCGAAGAAAAGTTCGGGTTCAACAAGACGACCTTCGGGGTATTTGTCGCTGACCACCTCAAATCGCTTTTCCTCGCGGTATTGCTCGGCACTCCGGTCATTGCCGGTGTGCTCTGGTTTTTCCAGACAGCCGGAGCGGGGGCCTGGTTTTCCGCGTGGGCAGGGATAACCCTCTTCAGCCTTCTCCTGCAATATGTCGCTCCGAGCTGGATCATGCCCCTGTTCAACAAATTCGTACCACTCGAGGACGGGAAGCTCAAGAGCAGCATCATGGACTATGCCGCCGAAGTGAAGTTTCCGCTTTCGGGCATTTACGTTATCGACGGTTCGAAGCGTTCTTCAAAGGCAAACGCCTTTTTCACGGGCTTCGGTAAACGCAAGAGGATAGCGCTTTTCGATACCCTGATCGACAATCACCCCGTCGAGGAGCTGGTCGCGGTGCTTGCCCACGAAATAGGGCATTTCAGGAAAAAGCATATCGTCATCAACATGGTGCTGAGCCTGCTCAACCTGGGAGTGCTTTTTTTCCTGCTTTCGATGTTCATGAACAACCGGGGGCTTTTCGACGCTTTTTATATGAAAGACGTGTCCGTCTACGGAAGCTTCATCTTTTTCATGCTGCTCTATACCCCGGTGGAGTTTGTGCTTTCGCTTTTCCTGCAGGCCCTTTCGCGCAGGCACGAGTTTGAAGCCGATCTGTTTGCGGTTTCAACATACCGTTCCGGTGAAGTTCTTGCAGATGCCCTCAAAAAACTCTCGAGGAGCAATCTAACGAACCTGACGCCTCACCCCCTCTACGTGTTCCTGAACTATTCCCATCCGCCCGTTATGCAGCGGATCGCACACATCAGGCAGCATCTTCCGAAACCATCGAAGTGATTCAACCGTTTATGGACGTTTCAAGCTATATCATGCCCCCGGAGTGGGCTTTACACAAGGCAACCTGGCTGTCATGGCCTCACAAGCTCGCTTCATGGCCGGGCAAATTTGAACCGGTCCCGGCGGTATTTGCCGAAATTGCATCGTGGCTGAGCTCATCGGAAGAGGTGCATATCAATGTGCTCGATGAAACGATGGAAACAGAGGCCCGACAGCTTATATCCTCCTTGCGGCACGATCAGCTCCTGATGGACCGCATCTATTTTCACCGCATCCCTACCAACGACGCCTGGTGCAGGGACCACGGACCGAATTACGTATTCCGGGAATGCGGCGGCAAGAGGGAAAAAGTAATCCTCGACTGGGAATACAACGCATGGGGAGGCAAATATGAACCCTATGACGACGACAATGCCGTTCCGCAAAGGGTGGCTTCCATTCAGGGACTGCCGTTCGTTTCGACCGGCATGGTGCTCGAGGGCGGGGCGATCGACGTCAACGGCAAAGGGCTCCTGCTGACAACCGA
The DNA here is from genome assembly GCA_903928225.1 of uncultured Chlorobiaceae bacterium. Lineage (GTDB taxonomy): Bacteria > Bacteroidota > Chlorobiia > Chlorobiales > Chlorobiaceae > Chlorobium. The sequence goes on along the minus strand of CAIYPU010000014.1, from coordinate 28,031 downwards.
GGCCTGCCTGCTCAATTCCAACCGCAATCCTTCGATGGACCGGGGCGACATCGAGCGCGAACTCGGGCGTTATCTCGGTATCGAAAAAGTGCTCTGGCTCGGTGATGGTATAGCCGGCGACGATACTGACGGCCATGTTGACGATATGGCGCGTTTTGTCGATGAATCGACCGTGGTCATTACGGTCGAGGAAAATCCCGAGGATGAAAATTATGCACCCCTTCAGGCGAACTATGCCTTGCTGAAGTCATTCACCGACCTTGGAGGCAAGCCGCTCAGGGTGAAGAAACTCCCGATGCCGGACCCGGTGTTTTTCGAAGGCGAGCGCTTGCCGGCGAGCTATGCGAACTTCTACATTGCCAACTCCGTGGTGCTTGTCCCTGTCTACCGTTGTCCGCAGGACAGGGAAGCTGTCGCGGTCCTCGAGGAATGTTTTCCAGGTCGAAAGGTGGTCGGTATCGATTGTTCCGACCTTATCTGGGGGTTGGGGGCAATACACTGTATTACCCACGAAGAACCACTGTAACCTTCGCGTTTTCCGTTTTTTCTCGCAGCCGGCCATGTTTTATTCTCTCATATATCTGCTTGAAATAAAGTGGCTTATGCCGCCTGTTAAGATGGTTTTATTTCTGGTTGTTCTGAAAAATACCGTTATTGGCATGAAAGTTGCATGTATAGTTTTATAATCCTCACGCCCGTGAGGATGAACAGGTGTTGGGGGACATCTGTTCACAAAAAGCGGCTGAAAAGCCGCTTTTTTTATTTGTAGTGTGTCAACTGTTCCATCAGTTGTGTCTTTTGTGTCATTTTGATGAAGCAGTTGTTTCATTATGGGTCAGTATTGGCGCGTGATGAAACACTTCACTCCTCTTTTTTCAACCGGTGCAAGCCGCCGAAATTGTGAAGAATTTTGACGAATGTCGGCAATTTATTTTTAGCAAAGGTTTTGAGCGGAGAGGTTTAATGACGGGTTTTTTTCTGGTACGCTATTTGCCACTATTATTATGAAACTCCTCACGCCCGTGGGGAAGAACAGGTGTAATGGGGGACATCTGTTCAAGAAAAAAGCGGCTGCACGGCCGCTTTTTTTTTGCCCTATCCTTCGGTAATTCAAATTTCCAGGGGGTCCCTCTCTTTATTTGTTCCGAATCCCTGTTGCTCGGGTTGCTTCCGATGAATCGGGATCGGAATCCTCATGTACTCCGCGTATGCTTCGCTCTCTGCTCCTTACCTTTATGCTTCTCACTCTAACAGATAGTGGTATTGTCGCTCTTCCATGCTGGAGTATCGCCTGAAGGCAGAGTGGGGCTTTCAACGGATTCTTGCCATTTCATCCGATCAGTAACCGGTTTTTTTGCATGAAGTGGGTGAATGGCGCGCTATTTGCCACTATTATTATGAAACTCCTCACGCCCGTGGGGAAGAACAGGTGTAATGGGGGACATCTGTTCACCATAAAAAAAGCGGCTGCAAGGCCGCTTTTTTTATGGTGAATGATAACATTCCCGTCAGGCAAGGGCTTTTTCAAGGTTGCGGCAGCTTTCCTTCACAAGGGCCGCCGAATGCCTCAGGGCTTCAAGTTCTGCAGGGGCCAGCTCTATTTCAAGAATCTGTTCGATGCCGTTTTTCCCGAGCTTTACCGGTACGCCGCAGTAAATATCGTTGATGCCGTACTGCCCGTTGAGATAGGCCGTGCAGGGCAGGATGCGTTTGCGGTCTTTCACGATCGCCTCGATCATTTCGACAGCCGATGCCGCAGGTGCATAATAGGCCGATCCGGTTTTCAGGTAATTGACGATTTCGATGCCCCCATCCCTGGTGCGCTGCACAAGCGCGTCGATCTGTTCTTTCGGCATCAGCTGGTTCAGCGGGATGCCTCCGATGTTGGTGTATTCGACGATCGGAACCATCGAGTCGCCATGGCCGCCGAGCACCAGTGCATTGATATCCTGGATGGAAACGTCGAGTGCCTCGGAAATGAAGCATTTGAAACGGGCCGCGTCGAGCACGCCGGCCATGCCGATAACGCGTTCTTTCGGAAGGCCGCTCGTTGCCTGGGCGAAGTAGGTCATGACATCGAGCGGGTTGGAAACCATGATGATGATGGGGTTCGATGAGTACTTCATGACCTGGGTCGTAACATCTTTGACAATCACCGTGTTTTTCATCAGGAGGTCTTCACGGCTCATACCCGGTTTTCTTGCAAGGCCGGCGGTAATGAGGATGATGTCGGAATTTGCCGAGTCCTTGTAATCATTGGAGCCGAAAACCCTGGTATCGAAAAGATCGACAGGCCCTGCTTCGTACATGTCAAGCGCCTTGCCCTGGGGAATGCCTTCGACGATGTCAATCAGTACAAGCTCGTTGGCGAGCTGTTTTTCAGCGATCCTGAGAGCTGCCGAAGCTCCTACGTTTCCAGCGCCGATAACGGTGATTTTCATAATGCTTGTCTATTTATTGGTGTAGAGAAAACATGACAGACGGATTGCATCTGCCGCTGAAAAGTTCTTCGATTAAAATAAAAAAAGCCGCCTTAACAAAAAGGCGGCTTTAATCAATTTGATGTGACAAATGGTCATCGTTTCAGCCAGGGAGAACGTCGACCATTTTCTTGTTGTTCCGGCCGTTGCGGAAGGTAACTACACCGTCAACCAGCGAAAAAATCGTGTGGTCACGGCCGATGCCTGCATTTTTACCCGGTTTGATAACCGTGCCTCTCTGACGGACGATGATGGTGCCTGCAGCGATGTTCGAGCCGCCAGCAGATTTTACGCCGAGGTATTTCGGATTGCTGTCACGACCGTTCTTGGTCGATCCGCCGCCTTTTTTATGAGCCATAACAAAAAAAATTAACGTTTGAAATCTTTGAAACTGGTATTTACAGCGAAACAACTTCGATCTGGGTCATCTGCTGGCGGTGTCCGTTCCTCGACTGGTAGCGTTTCCTGCGTTTTTTCTTGAAAACAATGACTTTATCGTCCTTGACATGGTCGAGGACCTTTGCCTGGATGCTGCTTCCGGCAGGGGTGAGGACGGTGTTTTCGCCGTCGATTTTAGCGATGGAGTCGATTGCGACGGTTTCGCCAACTGCGGCTTTTTGCCTGGGGATGAAGAGCTTGTCCCCCTCTTTCACCAGATATTGTTTATCGGATATCTTGATCAGCGCCTGCATTCTTTCTCGTATAGTTTAATGATAAAGGTCTCAAATATAGCAAATTTCTTTCAAGTTCAAAAAGGTAAAGGTGTTCTTTTCACAGAAGAAAGAAGCTGCAGAGAAGCACCAGGGTGAACATGGTCAGCGAGATGCCGAACAGGCGGTACCACCGGCCGAATTCGGCTTTCATGCACGGATATTTCAGCGGCTGGATTGCCCTGACGATATACCCGAGGGTAAGCGCGATCTGGAGGACGACAAGTGAAGATTTCACGTATACCCATAATGTCCACCCATGATAGAACAGGGCGAGCAGGATACCGGAGAGAATGACCCCGATAACGCCTATATCGGCGACCTTCGTTTCGAGCCTGACATACTTCCTGAGCAGTGCCGAATACTCTTCTGCCGCTTTTTCATCATCGCCGGTAAGTTTGGGTTCGAGCGTCTTCAGCAGGAAAAGCGAAGCAAGTACCGAACCGAACCATGCCGCAAAGGAGACGACGTGCAGAAAGCGCAGGACCGAGTGCAGTTCCATGGTGCCGGTGAACGATTGGTGAAAAGATTGATAGTAGCCGCCGGCTGTAAGATAGGTTGTTGAAGAAAGCTTGTCAAGCCTTCTTTTGCGATGGTTTAGGGATGCTCATGGCTTGCTCTTCCAAGTTTGTTAAATTAGGTGCTCTGGAGTAGCTTCATCCATTCAGTCCGCTAGTCTAATCCGTTTCAACGCAATCATCGCCAACGTCAGGTATGAACCATTCTCCCATGATGCGCCAGTATCTGGAAGTGAAGGAACGGTATCCCGATTACCTTCTTCTCTTCAGGGTCGGGGACTTCTACGAAACTTTTTTCGACGATGCCAGGGAGGTTGCCTCCGTACTGAACATCGTCCTGACGAAAAGAAGCGCGGAAATTCCCATGGCGGGGTTTCCCCATCATGCCAGCGAAGGTTATATCGCAAAGCTTGTCAAAAAAGGGTACAAGGTAGCGGTCTGCGACCAGGTTGAAGACCCTGCCGCGGCAAAGGGCATCGTTCGCAGGGAGATCACCGATATCATCACTCCCGGGATTACCTACAGCGACAAGATCCTCGATGACCGGCACAACAACTATCTCGCTGCGGTCGCCTTTCTCAGGGAGGGACGGGCCCTGCTTGCCGGCATCGCCTTCATCGATGTCACCACTGCTGAATTCAACCTTGCGACGCTGCCTGCCGAGGGGCTCGCGGATTTTATTCTCTCGCTGCACCCGGCGGAGGTTCTTGTTTCATCGGCTGACCGCGAGCGGTTCGATACCTTGAAAAAGTTGTTTCCCCCGGAGATGCTCGTCACCTGGCTCGATTCCTGGATGTTCAGCGAAGACCATACCTCCGAAGTGATCGAAAGGCAGTTCAGGACACATTCGCTGAAAGGGTTCGGCATCGAGGGGAACCGTGCCGGCAGGATCGCGGCCGGGGTCATTCTTCAGTACCTCGAAGAGACCCGCCAGAACCGCCTGCAGTATATCACGCGTATCAGGGAGGTGCAGAGCGGCGAGTTCATGACGCTCGACCTCCAGACCAAAAGGAACCTCGAGATCATCAGCTCGATGCAGGACGGCAGCATCAACGGCAGCCTGCTCCAGGTGATGGACAAAACCTGCAATCCCATGGGCGGGAGGCTCATCCGCCGGTGGCTCCAGCGTCCCATGCGCAAAGCCGGAGACATCAGGATGCGGCTCGATGCCGTGGGCGAGCTCAGGGAATCGAAACCGCTGAGGGAAGCCCTGCGTGAGCAGCTTTCCGGCATCAACGACCTCGAGCGCTCGCTTGCCCGGATCGCTACCTTCAGGACCATGCCGAGGGAGGTCCGCCAGCTCGGGCTTTCGCTGCACTCCCTTCCCCTCATCCGGGAAATCGCGGGCGGCTCCCTTTCCGAGCGCATCAGGCATCTCTGCGATTACCTGGTACCGCTTCCGGAGCTCGCGGGCAGGATAGAGTCCGCGATCGATCCCGAGTCGGGTGCATCGATGCGTGACGGCGGCTATATCAGGAGCGGTTTCAGCGAGGAGCTCGACGAGCTCCGCACCATCGCCTCGAGCGCAAAGGACCGGCTGATGCAGATCCAGCAGCAGGAACGTGAAAACACCTCTATTTCCTCCCTCAAGGTTCAGTTCAACAAGGTATTCGGGTACTATATCGAAATCAGCAGGGCCAATCTCGACAAGGTGCCGTCCTATTACGAAAAGAAGCAGACGCTGGTCAATGCGGAGCGGTTCACCATTCCCGCGCTCAAGGAGTACGAGGAAAAGATCCTCAACGCCGAGGAGCGGAGCCTTGCGCTCGAAGCCGGGCTTTTCCACGATCTCTGTGCCGAAATAGCCGCCCATGCTTCCGAAATCCAGCAGAACGCGGCGGTCGTCGCGGAATTCGACGCGCTTTCGTCATTCGCCCTGTGTGCCGAGCTTTACGGCTACTGCAAACCCGAAATCCTGGAACATGAGAAACTCACGATCACCGCGGGACGCCATCCGGTGCTCGAAAGGATGATGAGCGCAGACGAGCCGTACGTCGCCAACGACTGCGTCTTCGATGAACGGCAGCGCATGCTGATCATCACCGGCCCGAACATGGCCGGTAAAAGCTCGTTCCTGCGGCAGACAGGCCTCATCGTGCTGCTTGCCCAGGCAGGGAGCTTCGTGCCTGCGGACCGGGCGGAGATCGGGCTTGTCGACCGGATTTTCACCAGGGTCGGCGCATCGGACAACATCACCTCCGGTGAAAGCACCTTCCTTGTCGAAATGAACGAAGCGGCAAACATCCTCAATAACGCCACATCGAAAAGTCTGCTCCTGCTTGACGAGATCGGCAGGGGGACCAGCACGTTCGACGGTATGTCCATCGCCTGGTCGATGAGCGAATACATCTGCCACTCCATTGGGGCGAGGACGCTCTTCGCCACGCATTACCATGAGCTCGCGGAACTGGAAACCCGCCTTGCGGGAGTGGTGAATTTCAACGCCACGGTTATCGAAACGGCCGACAGGGTGATTTTCCTTCGCAAAATCGTGCGCGGAGCTTCGGACAACAGCTACGGCATCGAGGTGGCGAAAATGGCGGGCATGCCCTCCGAAGTGATCATGCGGGCGAGGGAGATCCTTGCGGGCATGGAAAAACGGGAGTTCGAAATTCCCGCAGAGAGGCCATCGGGACTGAAAAGCATGCAGATCAGCCTGTTCGAGGAAGCCGACAACCTGCTGCGCCGGGAGGTCGAATCGCTCGACATCGACAGGCTCGCTCCAATCGATGCGCTCATTGAGCTGAAAAAACTGCAGGATATAGCGCGCACTGGCATTAAACATCGTTGATGAGGGATATGGCGGCGGAAAAAAAGGTATTGCTGATTTTCATTCAGGCAGACAGCGGGGTCGATGGTGCATCGCTTCTCGACAGCGCTTCAGCGAAACGCGGATTGCTGAGCGTGCTGAAGGACTCCGCCATGAGCAACATCATCCGCCGGGCGCAGTTTGCCATTCCACCGCTCTCCCTCATGATCCTCAGCTCCCGCAACGTTCCGGGGGTGAGCCAGTCGATCTGCGACCTCCGCTTCGAAAAGCTTCCTCTTCACGAGCACTGGGACCTTGCAGGCATCAGTGTCCAGACCGGGGCCGTGAAACCTGCGTTCGAACTTGCCGGTTTTCTGCGATCCAGAGGTATAAAGGTGGTGCTCGGCGGTCCTTACGTGACGGTTTTTCCCGACCGCTGCCGCGAGCATGGCGACGCGCTTGTCATCGGCGAGGCCGACGATATCTGGGAAGAGGTGCAGCGGGACCTGCTTGCAGGTCGGCTGAAACCGGTCTACCGCGTCGATACCTATCCCGATCTCGCTATCGACCGCCCCGTATCGAAAAGTGCGCTCGATATTTCAAGCTATTTCACCACGAATGTCGTCCAGACAACCAGGGGATGCCCTTATAGCTGCGATTTCTGCAACGTCCATGTCATGAACGGCCACCGTCTCCGCCACCGAACCACCGCAAGCGTTCTGAAGGAGGTGGAGACTTCCCTGAAGCAGGACAAGCGGATATTTTTCTTTCTCGACGATACGGTCAACGCCAATGAGCTCTATGCCGAAAAACTCTTCACGGAGCTCATTGCCTACAACATTCAGTGGGTAGGCCAGGCCACCACGTCGCTCGGAGAGAAACCGAAACTGCTTGAAGCTTTTGCACGTTCAGGGTGCGGAGCACTCCTGATCGGCATCGAAAGCCTGGCCGACGGGAGCAACCATGCCCACCAGAAGTTCCACAATCCGGCGGCACGCCAGTCGGCATGCATCAGGAGCATCCGTGACGCGGGCATCTGCGTCTACGGCAGCTTCATTTACGGCCTCGACGGCGACACGCTCGACATGCCGGCCAGGCTGGAGGATTTCATCGAGGAAACCGGGGTTGACGTTCCCGGCATCAACCTGCTTCGGCCCATTCCCGGTACTGCGGTCTTCGACCGGCTTGCCGCGGAAGGCCGCCTGATCCCCGATCCGGATGACCATGACGCGTTCAGGTTTTCATGGGCGCAGGAGATGCTCTACGTTCCGAAAAGCGTTCCACTGAAGCAGTTCATCCCGAGCTATACGGCAATGACCGGCCGGGTGTTTACCGTCCCGAATGCGCTGAAACGAGCCATGAAGGCCCCCCGGCTCCGTTCCGCCGTGCTCATGTTCAACCTGCTGTATGTGCACATGTACTCCATGGCCCGCAAGGACCTGCACCGCCAGCTCTCCATCCTCGATTGAACTTCTGTTTCACGGTTTTTTTTCTGCAATGAGGTAGATCCGCGAAAACAGGAGGTTGACAAGATTGTCCTCCCCTGCCTGGCGCGAGAAATCCTGTGCGATAACCCTGCGCGCCTTGGCGATGTAGTCCTCCGGAAATGCGCAATCATAGCACTCCGGGTTGAGATAGGCGGCTGCGGCACCGGTATCGAACATCTCCATGACTTTTTCCGGCGGGCACATCATCGATACTTCCCTGATTTCGGAAGAGAGAACCCTGAACCCGGCGCGTTCGAAAACCTCGGCATATTCCTCAGCGGTGTCGAAGAAAATCCACGGCGACCGGAAATGCTGGAAGGTGGTGCGTGTAGAGTCGTCCTGAAGCAGCGATTCGGCCGCTTGAACGAAATTCGGGCAGTACCGGTGCCGTGCGGGGGCCTGAACAGCCATCCTGCCTCCGGAACGGAGCGCCCGACAGCAGTTCGCAATGGCTCTGTTCATATCACGGAACCACTGCAGCGTCGAATTGCAGAATATAACATCGACGGCATCCGCCATATCGAGATGTTCGGCGTCACCAATGAGGAACGAGATACGCTGGTCGGGATATGCGGCTTCGGCCTTTTCAATCATTCCTTTCGAGGGGTCGATGCCGATGACCCTGCCGTCCGTCAGTTTCCGGATAGCCGCAGTGAGATGGCCCGGCCCGCACCCCAGGTCGAGCACGTCGTCCGTCCTGTTGATGACGGTCATGCCGAAAAGTTGTTCGCCGGCCGACTTCTGAAGTTCCGCGTTGTGCCGGTAGTGTTTCGAAATATCGGTGAAATTGCTCATGCTTTTTCCGGTTTTAAAAGGTCGGGCGGTTTGCCGTTACGGCTTTGCATGGAAATAATCGTTCAGGCAGAGGATACTCTCGATGTTACGTATTATTTTCCTGTTTTATGCATCTGTCCCTGTATAGCCATGGGTATCGTCCTGCTCGATATAGGCAACGTGATCGTTGATGTGGATTTTCACCGCTTCTGCCGTTCGGTCGCCCGCGATGGTGAACGCGCTGCAGAAACCATTCTGGGCCGGTATTGCGAAGGCGGCCACAAACTTTCATTTGACCGGGGTCTCATCGCACCGCACGAATACCTTGCGATGATTGCACGCGATCCTGATGTCAGGACGATGCCCAGAAGCGATCTCAGGTTTTTATGGCAGGACATATTCAGCCTGAAAAAAGGTGTTGCGGAAGCGGTGGAGATGCTCAGGCGGAAGCATCATCTCTGGATCATGAGCGATATCGACCCCCTTCATTTCGCATCTCTCCTCAACGGCTTTCCGGTGCTGAAACGGGCCGAGCGCTACCTGCTCTCCTATGAGCACGGGTGGCTGAAGCGCGAACCGGAAGCTTTCCGTATGGTACTCGACAGTTCCAGGGGCATGGTTCCCGGAGATTTTGTCATCATCGACGACCGTGAGGACAACTGCCGCTGTGCGGAGGATTGCGGCATAAAGGCCCACCATTTCAAAGGATGGGCGCAGGCGCTCGAATTCATGCGTGACTGGTAACGGATAACCGGAAAGAACATTGAAATGACGACATCGAAAGAACAGGCCGCATACGTGCCTGAAAACGAAATTGAACTGCATTCCATGCGTTCCCAGGGAGCGGGTGGACAGAACGTGAACAAAGTGGAAAGCGCGGTGCACCTTCGGTTCGATATTCCCGCTTCCTCGCTTCCCGACGACCTGAAGGAGCGCCTGCTCGGCATGAAAGACCGCCGTGTCACCGCTGCCGGAGTCCTGATCATCAGGGCGCAGCGGTTCCGCACGCAGGAAAAAAACCGGGAAGATGCGCTGCACCGCCTCGAAGAACTGGTCCGGAAAGCCATGGATGTCCCGGCCGTGAGGAAAGGAACGAGACCGACCAGGGCATCGAGGGAAAAAAGGCTCGAGGGAAAGACGAGGCGGTCGGAAGTCAAAGCGTCAAGGAAAAAGATAGATTTATAAGTATTATCGGCATAAGCCTTCAGGAGGCGGGTACGGTTCAGTTTTATCAACAACACGGACATGGGGATGGTTAAAAAAATCATGCTGCTCGGCAGCGGTGAACTCGGAAAGGAATTCGTCATCGCGGCGAAACGGCTCGGACAGTATGTCATTGCGGTCGACAGTTACGACGGCGCGCCTGCGCAGCAGGTTGCGGACGAGCGTGAAGTGATCGACATGCTCGACGGCAGGGCGCTCGACGCCATCGTCGCAAGGCACCGCCCGGATATTATCGTTCCTGAAATAGAAGCCATCCGAACCGAACGGTTCTATGATTATGAAAAAGAGGGAATACAGGTTGTCCCTTCTGCCCGTGCGGCAAACTTTACCATGAACCGCAAGGCTATCCGCGATCTTGCATCGAAGGAGCTCGGCATCAGGACTGCGGCTTACCGTTATGCTGCGTCAGCCGAAGAGTTGCGGGCAGCGGTAAAGGAGGTGGGGATTCCCTGCGTGGTGAAGCCCCTGATGAGCTCTTCCGGAAAAGGCCAGTCGACGGTCAGGTCCGAAGAGGAGATCGACCGGGCCTGGAACTATTCCCAGAGCGCCAAACGCGGCGATATCGCGGAAGTGATCGTCGAATCGTTCGTGGACTTCCATACGGAAATCACGCTGCTCACCGTCACCCTCAAAAACGGGGGGACATTGTTCTGCCCGCCGATCGGTCACCGGCAGGAGCGCGGGGATTACCAGGAGAGCTGGCAGCCTTGCAGGATCAGCGACACCGACCTCGGGCAAGCCCGGGAAATTGCAGGCAAGGTCACCCGTGCGCTTGGCGGTGCGGGTATCTGGGGAGTGGAATTTTTCCTGGCTGAAGGCGGCATCTATTTTTCAGAGCTCTCTCCCAGGCCGCACGATACCGGCATGGTGACCCTCGCCGGTACACAGAACCTTTCGGAGTTCGAACTCCATATACGTGCGGTGCTCGGGCTCCCGATTCCCGGCATCGAATTGCTGAGGGCAGGTGCGAGCGCCGTGGTGCTTGCGGAAAAAGAGGGCCGCAATCCTCGCTACACTGGTGTCGAAGACGCGATTGCCGAGCCCGGTACCGATATCCGCATTTTCGGAAAACCCTCGACGCGTCCCTACAGGCGCATGGCGGTTGTGCTCGCAAGCGGCGGGCCGGAAAGCGATGTCGATGTCCTGAAGCGCAAAGCCATCGCGAATGCCTCCAAAGTGAAGGTCGAAAGCGGCGAAGCTCAGGAAATCGAGAGGATCTCTTCCTCGAGAAGCTGCTGGTTGTAAAGTTCTGCGTAGAGGCCTTCCTGTTGCAGGAGCTCCTCGTGCGTTCCGCTTTCTGCCACCATGCCGTCCTTCAGGACGATAATGCGCTCGCAGTTCTTCACTGTCGATATCCTGTGGCTGATGAGGATGATGGTCGTACCCGGAAGTTTTTCGAGCAGCGCTTCGAAGATACGGGCCTCGGTGCCGGTATCGACCGCAGAAAGCGCATCGTCGAGGACGAGTAAGCGCGGTTTCCACGCGATCGCACGGGAGATGCAGGCTCTCTGCTTCTGGCCTCCCGAAAGGTTGATGCCTTTTTCGCCGAGCATGGTCCTGAAGCCGTCGGGAAAATCCTCGACATCATCATGAAGCATGGCTATCCGGCTTGCTTCAACGACGTCGTCGAGGTCGTTGTCACGGCTTCCCCAGTTGATGTTGTGCTCTATGGTGTCGGAAAAGAGGAAATTAACCTGTGGAACGAACCCGATCTGCTCCCTCAGGGTTTCGAGCGGCAGCGCACGGATATCGATGCCGTCAAGCTCCACCGATCCTTCCGAGGTATCGTAAAGGCGGGGGATGAGGTTGACCAGCGTAGTCTTGCCGGAACCGGTGGCCCCGACTATGGCTACTTTGGAGCCCGGATTGATGTCGAAGCTGATATTCCTGAGGACAGGATGGTTTTCCTGGCCGGGATAATGGAAGCCGACGTTGCGGAAAGAAAGTGAACCGCTGAATACCTTTCCGGAAAAAGCCCCGCTTCCTGCGGCCGATTCCTCCGGTTTTGCCCCGAAGATTTCGTTCAGGCGCATCATGGCCGAAGATGCCCTCTGGATGATGCTGGTGACCCAGCCTATCGAAATGATGGGCCAGCTCAGCATGGAAACGTAGACGATGAACTGGGCGATGCCGCCTATGGTCATGGAGCCGCCGATGACGCTGATGCCGCCCACCCAGACGACGGGAAGCAGCGAAAACGCAGTGAGTGCGGTCAGGAATGCATAGAAGAGCGCTTCGAGCTTGGCGAGCGAAAGGTTCTTTCTGTAGTAATCGCGATTGAGCCTGTCGAACCGGTCGATTTCAAAAGGCTCACGGACATAGCTTTTGACGATCCTGATGCCCGACAGGTTTTCCTGTACCAGGTTGGTGATCCCGGCATAGCTTTCCTGGATTTTTTTCGAGCGTTTGTGCATGGAACTGCCGATCCTGTAGACAGAATAGCTCAGGATGGGGGCTGGCAGGAGCGCGAAAAAGGTAAGCTTCGGCGAAAGCGCGATCATCGCGACCAGCGCGAAAAGCAGTTTGAAAAAGGTATTGCAGGAGTACATGATGCCGGGCCCGAGGAAATCCCTTACCGCATTCATGTCGTTGCTGCCCCGCGAGATGAGTTCACCCGTGGTGGTCGAGTTGTAGAACGAACGCGGGAGCTTCTGCAGGTGGCTGTAGTAATCGTTTTTCAGGTCGAACTCGATGAGCCTCGAGGTCACGATGATTTTCTGGCGGACCAGGAAAAGAAAAAAACCGCTCAATAGCGCGAAAAGAACATACATGCCGAGGTCGGCGGCAACGGTTCCGATCCGGAACGGTTTGCCCATGGTATCGATGGCGGTCCCGATGTACTTCGGTCCTATGACCGAAAACAGGTTGGTCAGGATGATATAGATAAAACCGGCTGCAAGGTTTTTGCGGTACCTGAGGAGATATGGTTTCAGACTGAGCAGGTTTTTCATCCGTCAACTGTTTTTGAAGTGGCGGTAGTAATGTATAATAAGTATATCGGAAACAAAATATCATCCTTTATCTCCCGTCATGGCATTCGAGACAAGCAAGAACTACTATTCCATCAGCGAGGTAAGCAAGATCGCAGGCGTTCCCGCCTATCTGCTCAGGTACTGGGAAAGCTTTTTCACGGAACTCGCGCCAGCCAGGGACACGAGGGGCAACAGGCGTTACACCAACCGTGACATCGCCATGGTGCTCAATATCAAGGAGCTCGTCCATGAAAAGGGCTACCGGCTCGGCAAGGCCAGCGATATCGTCAAGGGGGTCATCCGCGACAGCGAGGAAGACCACAAAATCACCGAGATACTCAAGCTCCAGAAGCAGATAGGCGTGGAAAAGAAAAAACATACGGTGGTCGACGAACGCAGGATGCTGCTCCTGCAGGAGATCAGGGAGGAGATAGAGGATATCCTGCAGCTTCTCGGATAGAAAAAAGAAAGGGGAGCACGGGGTGTTGCCCGGCAGTGTGAACCAGTGGCTAAAAAAAAGAAAGACCGGCTTTCGCCGGTCTTTCGATTTCAATTCAGGCAGTGCCTTACTGTGCGTAGAGGACTTCGAACTGTCCGGTGCCGCCTTTGCAGACATGCTCGACCCAACGGGCATAAGCGCCGCCGCTCCAGCGATACTCCTCGAGGTTCTGCGAACGGAACTGCGGGGCCGCATAGCGGACCTTGTATCCTTTCGGGAGAACGATCTTGAGCTGGGTATCGACGGTGAAGTCGTTGAACTTGCCGACCATGCCGTGGTGGACCAGCGGAATGAGCGGGTGGTTCAGGATCCTGCGGAGTCCGCCGCCTGCATCAACCGATACGCCCGGGAATTCGCCGTCAACCTTGACTTCGATGCCCTGTGAATCGGAACGGAAGCCTGCTTCGACCGATGCCGGCCTGTTGAGCTTGTCGGACGGGAAAAGCTCTGCCCAGCGTGCGATGGAGTCTACGATACCCGAACCGCCGTGAGAGAAACGCCACCTCGTCACGCCGACGGGGCCTTTTTCACCGCTCTGGGTGCCGATGCTGTTGACTTCGATTTTGGAAATCCTCTGGCCGCCTTCGTTCAGCGCGGTAAAGGCCGGGCCGATGAACCAGAACTCGCGGATCCAGTCGTTGAATGAGCCGGTTGACTGAAGTGCTTTCAGTGTGCCTTCCCAGGTGTCGATGACGTCGTTGTTGTCGAGGGGCACTTTCATGATGATGTCATGGAACTGGCGGCCCTGCATGTAGATCGGGTTCGGAACGTTCCTGCGGACTGCATCGGAACGGTAGTAGAAGAGGTTGACAACGGAACCTTCAAAGGAGAAAGCGTGAGAGAAATCGCCGACGGATACGGTTCCTTCGCCGACGCAGATCCTTCTTTCCTTGGTTTCATTGGCTATGTCGGCTTCCACGACCAGCTTGTTTTTCGTGCTGTCGACAATCGACTCGATAACTGCAGAAAACCGGACGAAACCTTTAGCGGGATCGAGAGGTTTCACATTGATTTTGACGTTGCAGTCTGCGGGCAGCAGGGGCAGGGCAGGGGGCACATTCACTTTCGCCCGGCCTTTTACTTTTCCCCATGAGCTCGCGCCGCCCTCAAGGATGATTTCATAATCCGAGTGTGCGGTGGTGGTGTCTTTTGTGCCGAAAAGAGCCATAATGAGTTCTCCTTTTTCTGGTGGCGTTGAGTTTTGGATATTTTCAGGAAATGCTTGCAGTTTATTCCTGTTAAATAACAGCTTGAAACAAATTTAAAGAATAAAAATCAATAATTAAAGTAAAATATCTTCATGCTGTACACCCGGTACGACCGGGCGTACGCTCCCCTCCGGGGATGGCTGTTGATGTTATTTCTTTTATATTCAAGCCGATAACCCTTTGTACCATTGATGACCATATTTGATCGGACTTTGAAATACGGAAACAACCCCTGGTTCACTTTGCCATTGCTGAGCGGTTTACTGCTCGGAATATCATTCCCCACTTACCCGTTTCTGCATTTTGAAATTATTGCGTGGATCGCACTTGTCCCCCTGCTGCTTTTCCTTGCCGAAAAGGAAAAAGCCGGGGAGGCATACCGCGGGGTCTATCTCTGCATGCTGCTTTTCTGCATCATTTCCCTCTGGTGGGTATCGATAGCGACCCTTCCGGGTGGTATCCTCACAATCCTGTTGCAGGCATTTTTCCTGACGGTGCCGATGCTTCTTTTCTTTGTGCTCAAAAAGGCGGCCGGGTTCCGATTTGCGCTTTTCAGCCTTCCTTTTCTCTGGGTTTCCTGGGAGTGGGCCTACATGCAGCAGGACATGTCCCTGGGGTGGCTCACGCTCGGCAACTCCCAGGCCAACTTCAACCTCATGGTTCAGTATGCCGATATCACGGGAGTCTGGGGAATCAGTTTCTGGGTTCTCTGGTTCAATGTGTTCGCGGTTGTCGCGCTGACCGGCACGGGGAAGGAAAAAATCCATGCCGCCATTGCAATGGGGCTCATGATCGTTTTTCCCCTGCTCTATGCGTCTTCCGTTTTCCGCAGCGATGCGATCGCTTCCGGCGGGGACAAACGCATTAGGGTCACCCTCGTGCAGCCGAACATCGATCCGTCGAAAAAATGGGAACGGGCCAACAGTACCGAGATCATGGAACGATATTACCGGATGACGGACAGCGCCGTCAGGGAAAACAGGCCCGAACTGGTTATCTGGCCCGAGACGGCAATTCCGTTCTATATCCTCGACGATACCTATGCGGCCGACCGGCAGCAGCTCCGGGGGTTCCTCCGGAAATGGGACGTCTCACTGCTTTCGGGGTTTTCGGATGTCGTCTATTTTCCTTCAGGCAGCCATAGCAGGCCTTTAGGCGCTGAAGGCGTCACTTCCGAAGCATATAACGCATCGATGCTGCTCATGCCCGGCGGGCAGCAGCCCCAGGTTTACCACAAGATACGCCTTGTTCCGTTCGGTGAGCGTGTGCCCTATGTCGATATCTTTCCCTGGCTCGAAAAACTCAACTTTTCACTCGCCGGGCTGAAAAGCTGGGGCAAGGGGAGCGATACCACCATCATGCGCTTCAATTCCCGCCGGCACGGAAAAATTCTGACGGCCGACATCATCTGCTACGAATCGATCTTTCCCGGCCTCGTTTCGGAATTTGTGCGCCGTGGGGCGAGTTTCCTGACCCTCGTCACCAACGACGGCTGGTATTCGACATCGTACGGCCCTTACCAGCATCTCGCTATCGGCAGGCTCCGCTGCATAGAAAACCGAAGGTCTCTTGCCCGGTGCGCCAACACCGGCGTCACGGTTTTCCTTGATAAATTCGGCAGGACCATCTCTGAAATTCCCTGGTGGCAGGAAGGGTCGCTGACGGCGGAAGTTTCTTTGGAAACGTCGCTGACCATTTTTACGCGCTATCCGGATATGCTTCCGAAAATGGCGCTTGCATGTTCCGGATTTCTCTGTATTGCAGCTTTCGGCCTGCGTTTCCGGAAAACAGGAAAGGTGAAGGGCTGAAAATCCGCAGGTCAGCTGTTTCCAGCCGGGCCGGAAACCTTGATGCCGTAGGATTTTATTTTCCTGTAGAGGGTCCTTTCCGTGATGCCGAGCGCCCTGGCCGCTTTTCTCCTGCTGCCGCCGCAGCTTTCGAGCGCCTGCACGATGACCTTTTTTTCCATCTCGTCAAGCGTTTGCAGCCCATCCAGTTCGATTTCTCCTTCCACTCTTTTTTCCGGGAGCGCTTCCGGTGACGGTTGTTCCTGTTCCCCTGCCACCGGTATGAACATTTCGGGCGAACCGGGAAGGAGAAGCGGCTGCTGGTAATGAGGCTGGTAAGGACTATGGATGAGATGCTGGAGCATCTGCCGTATTTCGCCCACCTCCTGGCGTAGCTGGAGGATGCTGCTGTAGATGACATGGAGCTCGTGTTTCTCGGATTTCGCAGGATCGTGCACGAGGCTTTTGTACCTGTTCCGCTGTACGAGGTGCTTTTCAAGGATTTCGGGCGAGATGAGTTTCCCTTTTTCAAGCACCAGGAGCGATTCGATCAGGTTCCTCAGCTCCCTCACATTGCCGGGCCAGGGATAGCGCATCAGGATTTCCGTCGCTTCAGGGCTGAACCCTTCGAAAGCTATTTTGTGCTTCTGACGGAACTCGTGCACGAAATTCTCGGCAAGGAGCAGGATGTCGCGGCCCCGCTCCCTCAGAGGCGGGATCTGGAGCTCCACGCTGCGGAGCCGGTAGAAGAGGTCTTCGCGGAAATTTTTTTCGGCGACGGCCTGGTACATGTTCCTGTTGGTTGCGGCGATTATGCGGGCATCGGAATAGACCGTCTCCGACGATCCGACCCGCTGGAACTCTCCGGATTCGAGCACCCGCAGGAACTTCACCTGTGTTTCAAGCGGCATTTCGCCTATTTCATCGAGGAAGATCGTGCCTTTGTCTGCGCTTTCGAAATATCCTTTCCTGCTTTGCACGGCGCCCGTGAAGGCTCCTTTTTCATGGCCGAAAAGCTCCGATTCGAGGATGCCCGCCGGTATCGCCCCGCAGTTGACCGGGATGAAGCTGTTTGCGGTGCGCCTGCTGTGGGCGTGGATGAAACGTGCCAGCACCTCCTTGCCCGAGCCTGTTTCGCCGACGATCAGCACTGGCATGTCTGTTTCCGCGACCTGGAGGGCGAGCTGCTTGAGCTGGATGACAAGCGGTGACTGCCCGATAATGTTGACCTGCCGTTTCATTGCTCTATCTTTCGTGCTTTTCCCCTGCTTACGGGATTATTGCCTCGACGGAACGACTATCGCATCGAAGGGCAGTTGTCTTCCTGCATCGTCGGCTTCTTCCCTCGTAGGATAGCTTTTTTTCAGGCGGACCCTGTAAATGCCGTTCTGTCCGATGGTTTCTGCCGGGGAATAATACGATACCTTGCGTGCGAGCGTTTCGGCATTCTGAAGGTTGCCGAAGCTGCCGAACTGCAGGGTGAAACCATCCTGCTTGACGCCGCCGCTCTCCTTTGGTGCGGCAGTCCCGGATTGCCCAGCAGAGGCAGCGCCGCCCTGAGGGTTTCCGCCTGTGCCTTGCTGCTGGCTGGAACTCGAAGTTGCAGTGCCTTGTGCCCCCGAATATTCCTGCGTGCCGGGGGATTCGCGGTTTACCGTATCTCGGGGACTGCCCGAGGGTGGTTGCATGACCGTCATGTCGTTCGGTCCGGTGAATTTCGGCCTGGGCGCAGGACCAGGCTGAGAGAGCTTCGGCGGCGGGGCCGTGCTGTTCAATGCCTGGTTGTAGGCTGTTATGCGGGAAAAGCTTATCCTGTCCAGTTCCGGATCTGGGAATTCCTTCAGTTGTTTGCGGTAAAGGGCCTGGGATTTCGGTCCGTCTTCGCAGAGCAGCGCCTCGACCATAAGCTTTTCGGATGGCCGGGTGAATTTCTGTCTGATATTTTCCAGCAGGTTGACTTTATCCTCATCGACGTACTGCCTGATAAGGCGCGAATTGTATTCTTCCACTGCCGCCTGGAGATTCGAGTGGGCAGGGTGCAGGAGGGAGAGCCCAAGAAAGAGCAGGACGGATGCTGATTTCCTGATCGGATGTCGGTTGGTTCGGAACATGTTCTTTCGTTTGTCGGGCTTTGTCCGGTCCCTGCCGTCCTGGGCCCCTGGCTGAAATATGACAAATATACCTATATAAAAAGGCACCTCCATTTATTTGTTCCGAAACCCTATTGCTCGGGTTTGTCCGATCAACAGGGAACGGAATCCTCATCCCGAAACGTCGGGACTCCGGTTTCGGAGTTTATCCCGATCTTGTCGGGACTCTCTGCGCCTTGCACTCGAGCCTCTCACTTACAATAAACGGATGGGCCGATAATAAACAATACGTTTTGCTGCTGTTGCAGGATTTTGTTTTCAATGCATGATCATGAAACGGCAGGGGGGGAGTTTTCGGGTCGAGGTGATGGGACAGGGTCTATCGCAATGAGGTTCGAAAAAGCTGTAGCAAACAGCCTTCAGTGTTTCCACAGATCAAGGAAATCAACGGGCCAACTGATGGTGCCAATGGCGACAGTTTTATTTTCTGTCATACTTTTCCTGGCATTTGCCATTCTGTTTTTTTCTGCCGTGCTTCAAATTGAAGTAGAGGTAAGCACCACTGACGAAAAATACCCAGGATGTGATAATCTGGATTTCACTTGCTTCGAACATTTCGACCATGTACGGCTTGTTGGGGGTAGGGGGATACAGCTTTGGCCTTATGGGGTAAGATCCAACACTGTAATAAATTACAAAAAATTAACAAAATTGGCGGATTGATCCAAGTGAAATGAGATATTTCCGGTCCTTTTTGGGTTGTCCGTGATTCATGGAATGATCTTTGATATACTTATAAAAAAGGTCTTCCCATTTCGACAGGAGGACTGAAAAGATGTATCTTGGTCAGCCTGGTATAATCCGCCTGAAAGCGGTGCGGTAAGGTTGTTCGCGAAATCAGGGAGCAACGCCCCGAACCGGCTCATCTGCATCAGGAAATGCCGGAGAAGGTGCCTTTACAACGTGTTGCATTCATTTATATCAATTTTATTCCATGCTTCCATTTTCAGTAAAAGCATTCGCGAAAATCAACCTCGGGCTGCTCATCACCGGAAAACGCCCGGATGGTTACCACACCCTCGAAACCATTTTCGCGCCGATCAACTGGTACGATGTGATCGGTTTTGAGGAATCGGAAGGGGTTTCGATGACCTGTTCGAACGCTTCACTGCCAGTCGATGACAGCAACCTCTGTGTCAGGGCGGCTAAATCGCTGCAGAAATTTTCGGGCTGCGTGACGGGTGTTTCCATGACGCTTCAGAAAAACGTTCCTTTCGGGGCGGGGCTCGGGGGAGGAAGCAGCGATGCGGCTACGGTGCTGAGGGTCCTGAACAGGTTATGGAAGATCGATGCGCCGGTTTCCGAACTGCATACGCTTGCAGTCTCCCTCGGTGCGGACGTCCCGTACTTCCTTGAAATGCAGGGGCTCGCATTTGCATGCGGGATAGGCGACCGGCTCGAAGATCTTGGCCTGACACTTCCTTACCATATCGTGACGGTTTTTCCCGAAGAGCACATCTCCACGGTCTGGGCCTATAAAAATTTCTATGCGCGTTTTGAGCGGAGTGTGCCGGACCTCAGGGGAGCGGCCCGTCAGCTCTGTATCGAAGGGAACCGGGGGGTTTTCCCGCTCTTTGAAAACGATTTCGAACCTGCCGTTTTCGACCATTTTCCGGCGGTGCGCGAAGTCAAAAATGCCCTGATCCTGAACGGCAGCGTGTTCGCATCGCTTTCCGGCAGCGGTTCAGCCGTCTACGGATTTTTCGAGTCCGAAGCTGCGGCTCTTTCCGCCATAAAGGCTATGCCCGGCCATTTCCGGACCAACCTTACCCCGCAGGGATTTGCCATGCGGGAAAACTGACCGCTGATCGCTTCCTGTATCCCGGAGATCTGCCGCGCAGGTAGTGCCCGGCAGGTTTCCGAAAAAAACACCGAGACATCCTCAGCCGCTCAGAACCTGTAGGATCCCGACTGGAACGGAACGCTGGCAACGCCTGAACAGATTTTCCAGGCGCCGTTTTCGTTAACAAGCGTCAGCGCGTAGCGGAACAGTGTCCTGACCTCGCTTCCTTCACTTCGGTACGATACGGGCAGTTCGATGATGACTGTCGCAAGCGATCCTGAGGCATCGGCCCGGGAAAAACGGAACTCTTCCCACCGGATATCGTCCATGTTGGCGAAATCCCTTTCGAATGCGTCCCGTACTTCATCGGCCGAGCGGAACACCTCGTTGTCGTTCGTTCCCATAAGCAGAATGGGATGGTTCGTTGTGATCGCAGACATGCACGATTCCACATCTTTTTTTGAATAGCTTTCAAGAAAGCTCATGACCGCATTCATAGCGGCCTCCTGACTTTTGTTCATGGGGAGTTGTTTTGTCGTTGCAGTCTGACGTCATGGCAGAGCGGACATGACCCGTTCCAGTTTCCTGTACGTTTCATCTGCAATCCCGTCGATCTTGGCATTTTGAGCAAGCGCCAGGATGGCTTTCGTGTCCATGAATCCGGCATGTACCTGGCCTTCTGAATCTTCGCGGAGCACAATGTTGCATGGCAGAAGCAGTCCGATCGACGGATCGGCTTCGATGGCATTTTTGGCAAAAGGAGGCTTGCATGCCCCGATGATCCGGTATGGAGGCATGTCGTGATTGATTTTGTTTTTCAGTGTTTCGGAAACATTGATTTCCATGACGATCCCGAACCCTTCATCCTGAAGTGCTTTCATGAGGCAATCGTAGGCTGCTGTGAAAGGCAGCGCGACCCGTTTGCCGAAGCCGTAGTTTTTGTTCATAGCAATGAATTTATTTTTAAAGAAACTGAACGGTAAACGAAAAATTCACAAAGGTGCATTTTCCGGCTGGTGCGCGGTAAACCGTAAAATGCACCGGAGAGTTTGTCCGGTTCAAGAATTGCCTTCCGTTTCTTTCAACGGCTGCGGATCGCTTCGAGATAGGCTTCGAGGAACGAATCCCATCCGGTTTTTTTACTGAATTCGAGTTTGGGGTAGAGCGGCGAAACGGATACCAGCGGGAAATAGATCGCGACGCCGTTCGAATGCTGCATCGACTTGTTTTTATGCCCCTGTTTGAGGACATAACCGTTCTGAACGGCGGCAATAACGTTCCGGCATGCGGTTTTTATCCCCTCTTTCACCCCTTCGCCTGCAAGGAGCGAACAGAAATCCAGAAGGTCGATGTTGTCCCTCACATCATAGCTCTGCACCTTGTTGCGGACCCCCTGGATGGCCTGCTGCAGCTTCTTTTCGCCGAGTCCCGTTTTCAGGGCTTCCGCAAGAGCACCGACCGCTTCGGCAACCTTGTCCGATTTCGACAGGTCGCATGCAGCCAGGGTTACCGGTTCTTTTTCGGGATAGGACGCGAGGTAACAGTCGACAATAAGGGTGCTCAGGTCTTTCGGTGACATGGAGGGTTTTTTCAGCAGCGCGGAAAGTATCTTGTCGTAAGGCCATCCGCTGCCGGGTTCGGTCTGTTCGGAGCCAACCGTGTAGCTGGTGCTGTCGGATATCTGGTAGCCAACCTCGGCCATGCTCATCAGGCATGCATCCATTCCAAGGATGTCGATATTTCTTCCGAGGCTTTTCGCGGTTTTTGCGAGCACTTTCTGCATTTCCTGGTTGTCGAGGAAGTCTTTCGCATTGTCGTCGAGCAGGATGGCCCGATACTCGATGCTGCTGATGGCTTTCTGCATCGCCTTGCGGGTGCCCGTGCGGAAAAGTGAATGGCGGGCAGAGCTTGCGAGCCTGCGGAGGCTGCGGTGCCGTTCGTCGGCATAGACGTCCGTGTCGTCCCAGCCCTGGCCATGGTTCCAAAGCACAAGGAGGTAGTGTTTCGCGGGGTAGTTTTCAATGCCCCACAGGATGAAATTCTCAAGGCTTGCCGGATCGCCGGTATTGACCTTTCCCAGTGATGCGACCGCGTCCCCGGTCACGATGCCACCCTTGCGGAGGTAGTAACGCCTTGCCGTATGGCCCGCGGCCCGGTCGAACTGCGCGATGATGCTGACGTCGTCGGACGAACCTGCCTTCTTCATCTCCTTCAGGTCAAGGGAACCTTCGGGGTCGAGGTTGTTGTCTCCCGCCATGTAAACCATGACTGTCCATGATTTTTCGGCAATGCTTCTTTTCATCCTTTTCCTCCTTTATCAGTTGTGATTGCAGCATGTTCACGTGACTGTTTCAATCCGGGCAGATACCTGGTGCCGTAACCATCCCGGACAGATATTCCGGTTACCGGGTATGAACGCGCTGGATTACGGGTGCCTGCAGTGCATGGTGATGTCGTTCAGCTCGGCGCTGATCAGCCGGAGGTCTTCGTCGAGAAAATGAGATGAATGCAGGCGTGTTCGTTTGACGTCGGAGAAATCGACGACGGCATCCATGACATGGGGATCGAAGAGCGGGGCTTTGCAGACCGTCCTGCCATCGGGGCCCGTCAGGGAGGAATTTCCCCAGTAGGTGAAGCTGTCCTCGTTGCCGACGCGGTTGACGCAGGCAACATAGCTGCTGAACAGGAAGGCGTAGGTGGAAGCTATGGTCTGCCACTGGTCCACGATTGCCGGCATTCCGTTACCGGGTGCGAGGCGCAGCGGGCTTGACATGAGGGCGATGAGCAGCTGGGCGCCCTGGTGTGCCAGGAGATAGGGAACGGACACATGCCAGAAGTCCTCGCAGATGGCGACGCCTATCCTGCCGAGGCGCTTCGATGAGACCGCCCTGACCTGCTGCCCTGCGGAAAAGTACCGCAGTTCTTCGAACATGCCGTAGGTCGGAAGGTAGATTTTGCGGTGAATGCTCTCTCCTGTACCGTTTTCGAACATGAATGCCGAGTTGTATACCCCGTAATCGTCACTCAGCTCGATGCCGCCGCAGATGATGGTAACTTTCCTGCTGATCTCGCGCAGCGGATCGAGCCTGCTGTCCCCGATATGCATGGCGATATCCTGCGCGGCATCCTGGACATTGTAGCCCGTCAGCGAGAGTTCCGGAAAAACGATCGCGTCGGCCCCGTCGCGGGCGGCAGCTTCCGCGAGGGTGCAGTGCCTTTCGAGGTTTTCACCGAAATTGGCCAGGATGCAGTCGGTCTGGGCTATTCGCAGTTTCGCTTTCAGCATTGAATGGTAGGAATTAGTGGTACGGGTAGAAAAGGTAAAACGTAAAAGAGAGCAGGGCGAGGATCCACATCCCGAGCCGCACTTCTGCAGCCCTTCCGGTGAAGATCTTCAGGATGACATAGGCGATGAACCCGGCCGTGATGCCCACGCCGATGTTGAAGGTGAAGATCATCAGGACGATGGTGAGGAATGCCGGCAGCAGTTCGCTGTAATCGCTGAAATCCAGTTTCGTGGCGGACTGCATCATGAACATGCCGACGACGACGAGTGCCGGTCCGTAGGCGAACGGCGGAACGATGGTAAGGATGGGCGAAAAGAAGAGGGCGAGGGAGAAGAGTGCCGCCACAACAAGCGCCGTGAAGCCTGTTTTGCCACCCTGTTCGATACCTGATGCCGACTCTATATAAACGCCGGCAGTGGTGGTTCCGAAAAGAGCGGCTGCAATGGTTGTCAGCGCATCGACCAGCATGGGTTTTTCGATTTCAGGAAGGTTATCCTCGGCGTCCAGCAGGTTGGCGCGGGACGACAGCCCGAACAGGGTTCCCATCGTATCGACGAAATCCATGATCAGCACGTTTGCGGTGACACCCGCGAAGCCCCAGGCAAGGGCACCCTGCATGTCGATTTTCATGAATATCGGTCCGATCGAAGGGGGCATGCTGAACATGGAAGAAGGAAGGGGAACGAGGCCCGTCAGGAGGAAGGCCGCGGTCGTTACCGCCATGCCGGCAAGAATGGCGCCGGTCACGCGCTGGATGAGCAGGACCGCGGTAATGAGCAGCCCGCCGAGGCTCAGCAGGACCGGGAGTGTCGCCAGGTTGGCCAGCTGTACGGGTGCGCCGGGTACACCGAGGCTGACCACGCCCATGTCGTTCAGGCCGAGGAATGCGAGGAAAAGGCCGATGCCGATAGAAAAACTGTGCTTGAGGGAACCGGGAATGGCTTTTGCCAGCCACTGACGGAGACCGCCGAGCGTGATCAGGGTAAAGAGGACACCGCTGATGAAAATAGCCGCCATGGCGGTCTGCCACGAATACCCGAGGGTCTTGACGACCGTATAGGCAATGAAGGCATTCTCACCCATATACGGAGCAACGGCAAAGGGTCGTTTCGCGTAGATGCCCATCAGGAGCGTGCCGAATATCGATGTCAGGATCGTTGCCGTCATCGATGCACCCTTGGGGATTCCGGCGGCTTCGAGGATCGCCGGGTTTACAACGATGATGTAGGAGAGCGTGAAAAAGGTTGTGATTCCTGCAAGGATTTCCTGCCTGTAGCTGGTCTTGTGTTCCTGAAAATTGAAGTAGGATTGCATGGTCTGCCGGGAGAAGGAGTTAACAGGCTTTGAAAAGATACACAGAAAAGTGCGAAAACCGTAAAGGGAAGAGTGCCGTTTGCCCTCCCTTTTGCCGGTGCATGCGACATCTGACGGGTAATTTATCTGTAATTTCAAATATCAGAAAAATCCTTCGCCAGGAAAAAAAGAATCTGTCAGATCATGCAGGCGGAGGGCGTCCAATCCGGAGCACAACCCTGCGGAAACCGGTTGGCCGGAAGCCTTTCGTGTCAAGGCGCCAAAGCCGAAGGGCTTGTCTAAAGCCGGGTGGTTTCGCCCCTCGACAGCCTGACTTTTGCGTACTGGATATCGGGGTCTTTCGATGCCTTGCGCACGTTGTAGAGGATGGCAGGGTAGAACAGCGGCCAGCTCAGCGGGGACGTGATTGCCTCTTCCGGGCATTTCATTTCGCAGCAGACGCAGAGGAGGCAGTTGCTTTTCCATACCGGCCGCCCGGAAGCATCCACCGAGATGTTCTGCGTCGGGCAGAGCTGCACGCAGATGTTGCAAGCTGTGCATTTGTGCCGCTTGACGCTGAACAGACGGCTGTATATCCTTCTGACGATCCACTGGCTTGCCAGGAGCCTTTCGATGCGGTACATCAGGGGCGGTTCGGGATCTTCCGGCATGGGAACATAAGCCCTTCCGGACATGACCCCTGCAAGCGTCCTGCCGAACCGTTCCGCCTGGGCAAGCTCGTCCTGCGTCGGATTGTTCGCCGAAAACAGGTAACCCTCCCTGAGGTATCCGTTGAAAAAATCCGCACCCCTGCATTTGAAATAACCGATCTCTTCAGCCCCTGCCGCCGAGAGCGCCCTGCGGACATCGTTGCCCGCAGCTCCGGGATAGGTTCCGTAGAGGGTGAAGACGAATGCCTGCACGCCGTGCAGGTCGCTGATGCTCCGGACATATTCCGATATGTTGAATGCGGGCCTGAAGTAGTACGATGGTGTTCCTATGCCGATGGCGTCGTAGCCTTCGATATTTTTCGGAGCGCCGTCCCTGATGTTGCAGAGATCGACTTTCTGGCCGGCCAGCCTCAGTCCGGCGGCGATAGATTCGGCGACTTTCGCAGTCGTTCCGCCGAAGGAGAAGTAGACGATGAGTGTTTTCAGCATAGTGACGTTGTTCGTGTGCAACCGTTCACAAAATGGTGACTATTCCGGCAGACATGGGGAATGGAGAACATTCCGGTTCCCATCAAAATACGGCAAAAAATACTTTTTTCTGAAATGGCATTTCAGCTTTTCTTTGGCTGTTGTTCTGTACAGCCATGATATACCTTTCAGTATCTGCCCGATCCTTCTTCAGCCTTGAAGGTACAGTAGATGAAGTGCTGCAATGCGCCGCCCGGCGTCCTGTGGAAATCATCTTCGTGCCCGATCCGGGAAAACCGGCTTCCGAGCGTTTCCGCAAGAGTTTGCGGAGTATAACGGACGACAGGAAGTCCGCTGCACTTTTCCGGTCCGTCATCGGCAAAAACCGCAACGATGAAGATGCCTCCCGGCCTGAGCGCGTGAAGCACTTTTTCTGCATAGGCGAGGCGCTCTTCTTCAGAACCGAGGAAATGGAACACGGCCCTGTCATGCCAGATATCGAAAGCGTGCTCATCGAGTTCGATCTTGAGGATATCGCCTGCAATCCAGCGGATGTTCCCGGCGGCATCGGCGAGGCATGCTTTCGAGATTTCGAGGGCGGACGGGGAGATATCGACCACCGTGACATTCCCGAAGCCATGCTTCACCAGGCTCTCGTGAAGCGTCGATGCGCCCCCTCCTGCATCGACGATGCTGCAGGACCCCGAGCCGGCATGTTCGAGGATAAGCCGAAGCGAACATGCCGGATCTTCCTGGAACCAGCTCAGCGATCCCGGCGGTTTCGAGGAATAGATATTTTCCCAGTGGTTATCCATTTCAACGGGCCCGATCAATTGTTCGATGAAGGATTTCGGCAAAGCGCCTTTCCGTTGGCCTGCATGCCTTCCCTTTTGCGGAAGGAAGCTGCGGCGCAGGGGCCGGAAAGGACTTGCCGGGAGTTGGTGCGAACAGAAAGGTATTTACCTTCGGCAATATAACAAACACGGCTGTTTGTTATTCAATAACATTTATAAAAATGCCGCGCGGCAATATATTATTATTGCGGCAACAAGAAGTCAACAACTGATTTGCAGGAGAGGTTCGGCACTCTTCGCTCTGCTTTCCATGAACAGGTATCGCTTTCAGAATATTCACTGCCCGAAATTCACATATCTATTGTTCATGGGCTGTGTGCGGCATCTGCAGGATGAGGGGCGTTCAGCATGACATCACGTTCCGTCATGCTGAACGCTATGAAATGAAGTGAAGTATCCATGATCTGACGTTGCCCGTAATGGATTCTTCACTTCGTTCAGAATGACAGGAAAAAAGAGTATGTCAATCGCCGGAGTAATAAAAGGTATTTTTCAACCGGTTCCACTGAAATCACAAGACGCGATTTACCATGGCCGGATATTGGGAAGGGAAGACAGCGGTTGTCACAGGAGCTGCGTCGGGTATCGGGTTTGCCCTGTCCGGGGAACTCATCCGCAGGGGGGCAAGCGTGTGGCTCACCGATATCGATACGGCAGCACTTGAGCGTTCCGCAGCCGTGCTCGGGCCGAACGCCCGCCGGCATGAACTTGACGTCCGTGATTCAGCTGCCGTGCGGGACCTGGTCGAGTTTGTCGCGAAGGAGTCGGGCGGCCTCGATTTCATGTTCAACAACGCGGGGATCATCATGCCCGGCGAGGTCCATGACCTCGATACCGATCATTTCGACCGCATCATCGATGTGAACATCCGCGGGGTCGTCAATGGCACCCTCTCCGCCTATCCGGTGATGGTCAGGCAGCGTCGCGGGCATATCGTCAATACCGCTTCGCTTGCAGGCCTCGCCCCTGCACCGCTCCTGTCATCCTATGCCATGACGAAGCATGCGGTCGTCGGCCTTACGTCCAGCCTGCGTTTCGAGGCGGCACGGTACGGCGTCAGGGTCAGCGCCATCTGTCCGTCCGCCGTCAATACGCCCATGCTCGATGCCGGTACGCC
>CAIYPU010000013.1 GCA_903928225.1 uncultured Chlorobiaceae bacterium | reverse complement strand
TACTTTCCGCAGAAAATCTGGAGGGACTGCACCCACTGTCCGAAGCTCATGGCATGCGATGAAATTGCGATGGTGAAAAAACTTTGATATCTTCCGGCAAGGAGGCAACATTATACCGATAAGGAACCAGCGATCGTGATTATTCAGGAAGTTACCGTGATCAACAAAGCCGGGTTGCACACCAGGCCAGCCGCCGCGGTCGTGAAGCTGGCTTCCCGTTTCAAATCCGATTTTTTCATCGAGATGCAGGGCGTTGAAATCAACGCCAAATCGATTATCGGCGTCATGAGCCTCGCTGCCCCGAAGGGTACGCGCCTTACACTGAAACTCGACGGCGAAGATGCGCAGGAAGCTGCCCGGCAGCTTGCCGAGTTTTTTGAGCAGGGTTTCGGAGAGCAGTAGCCTGCCCACCATCCCCTACACCTTTTGAAATCCCTGAGGATCGCATTCCTGAGCCCTTTCCGCCCTTTGAGGGGTGGTATTGCGAAGTTCAGCGATCTCCTGCTCGAAAGCCTCGCCGAATCGGGCTGCGAAGTGCAACCCCTCCCTTTCAGGTCCATCTATCCCGGCTTCCTCGACCGCACGTCACCGGATACTTCCTCAACCGCTCTTGCCGAGCGCGGGCCCGATGATGGCATCGTGCTTTACAATCCGCTGACCTGGTTCAGGCCGGTGCGGACCCTGAAGTCCATGGACCCGGACGTCGTCCTGATGGCATACTGGACAGGGTTCCTCGTGCCGCTTTACTTCCTGGTGAGCGCCATGTCCCGAAGGAAATGCGTCGTGCTGCTGCACAATTATTCCTCCCACGAACCATGGTTTTTCGAGCGGTTCATGCAGAAGCTGCTCAATCGCTTTCCCGACGCCTTCATCACCATTTCCGGGACTGTGGACCGGGAGCTCGAAGCCGCAATCCCCGGCAAGCCCAGGCTGAAGCTCTACCATCCGGTCTATGAACCCGCTGGAAAAAGGTATTCGCGTTCCGAAGCGCGCAGGGAGCTCGGCCTCGGTCCTGACGGTCCCGTTCTGCTTTTTTTCGGCTATGTCCGCAGGTACAAGGGACTCGACCTGCTCCTTGACGCGATGCCGGCGCTCCTCCGTTCGGAACCAACCCTCAGGCTGGTCGTTGCGGGCCAGTTTTTCGAAGATCCCGCTCCGTACCGGGAAATGATCACGCGATCCGGCATTTCGGACAAGGTTACCCTTCACGAGGGGTACGTGCCTGCGGAGCGGACCGGCCTCTACTTCGCCGCTGCGGATGCCGTGGTCCTGCCATACCGGAGCGCGACCCAGTCGGGCGTGGTTCAGCTTGCAGGCGGTTACGGGCTGCCGGTGATCGTTACCCCTGCGGGGGAACTGCCCGGGATGGTCCTCCAAGGTCGTACCGGCTGGATTGCCAGTGAGGCTTCCGCGCAGGGAATTGCCGCCGCGGTGGAGGAGTTCCTTTCCGCCCGTCCGGACCTTGAAGCGATGCGGCAGGAAATCGCCTCGTTCAACAGCCGCTTTTCATGGAGCGAATTCGCACGCAAGGCGGCCGAATTCCTCGAACGGCAATCCGGACGGGGGTGACGATGCCACCGAAAGCCTGCATCGTGGTCCTGAACTGGAACGGCGCCCGGGACACCATCGCCTGCCTCGGGTCGCTTCGGGTCGCGCTTCCGCCCTCCGTTGCCGTGCTTGTCGTGGACAACGGTTCCGGGGACGGTTCGCCTGAAAGGATACGCGAGGCCTTCCCGGATATCGAAATGCTCTGCCTGCCGCGCAACCTCGGCTATGCGGCCGGGAACAATGCCGGTTTCCGCAGCGTGATGGAAATGCAGGCGGAGATGGTGGTTTTCCTCAATAATGATACCGTTGCCGAGGGCGATTTCTGCACGCCGCTGGTCCGGACGCTGGAGAGCGACCCGGGGGTGGGCATCGCCGTGCCGAAAATATGTTACTTCCACGATACCAAGAGGATATGGTATGCCGGAGGCGAGGCGAGGCTTTCGACCGGGCTGGTCAGGCATGTCGGGATCAGGAGGAAAGACGGGGCGGAATTCAGCCGTCCGGGGCCGACCGGGTACGCGACCGGGTGCTGCCTGGCCATGAGGTGCCGGGATTTCCGGCGGGCCGGGGGGTTCGACGAGGAGTTCGGGATGTATGCCGAAGATGTGGACCTATCACTGCGGGTCAAGGCGATGGGGCTCCGCATCGAGTACGTGCCCTCCTCAAAAATCCTGCACCGGGTGTCGTCGTCGCTGGGCGGAAACACCATTGAAAAGTTTCGCAGGAAAAACTCCGCACTTTTCCGCCTCTTCAGGAAACACCGCGCTTGGGGCGCGATGTTTCTTTATCCGCTGCTCCTGCCCCTGAGGCTTGCCTTCGGGGCGTTCGGCGAAGCGCTGGCGGCTGTTCGACAGGGCATCATGCCGGGAGGGAAAAGCGATGAACGCTGACCCGAGGAACGAGATCGACGGGGATTACCTCGGCGAAGAGGCCCATCACCTCCGGTGGCGGAAAACCATGGAGTTTATCGGAACGTCCCCCATGAAGGGCAGGCCGGTCGGGAGGGGGCTCGACCTCGGAGATAAGACGCCGCTTACCGGTTCACTCGAGGAGTTCTTCAGCTGTCCGTTCGACAACACCTCGAACGACCTCGACACCGGAACGCTTGAAGGGCGCTATGGTGTCGTCACTGCTTTCGAAGTGTTCGAACACCTCTTCAATCCGCTCCATGCGCTTCTGCAGGTCAGGAACGTCCTTGACGGGAAGGATGCGAGGCTGTTTCTCTCCATGCCGCTCAGGAAACCGGGGTTCCTCGCAAGCCCCGGGCATTTCCACGAAATGAGCCGCAGGGAGGCGGGGATGCTTTTTCGGCGCGCCGGGTTCGCGGTGGTGAAGAGCGGGGAGTTCAGGATACGCCGTCCGATGTTTTATCTTACGGGATTCAAGCCGCTTATGCGGGCTTTTTACGAAAAAGTCCAGATTTATGAGCTTACGCGCACCTGAACATTCATACCGGAAGATATGCCGGCTCGTCTGGTTCTCCGAGGTGCAGTGGGATTACCTTTCCACCCGCAAACAGCGACTGCTGGCGCGTTTCCCGGAAAACTGGGAGATCCTCTTCATCGAGCCCTGGGCGGTCGGCCGCAACCATCACTGGCTTCCGGTGAAGAGGGGGAGGGTCCGGGTCGTCACCGTACCTTTCCTGAAAACAGTCCCCTACCGTCTCGGCCGCATGCTCGACAACCCGTTCATCCGTGCCGCCGCGTCGCTTCCCGGTACCGTGCTCATGTTTTTCTGGCTGCTGGCGCTCGGATTTTCCTCTCGCGACAGGATCGTCGGCCTGTCGAACGTCTACTGGGGCAAGGTCGCTTCCCGGCTTTCTGCCCGCCTGCGTTTCTACGACGCCAACGACGACCACCTCGCATTCCCCGGTTCGCCGTCCTGGCTGCCTGGATATCTTGAGCGCTGGCTTTCCGTGACCGGGCTTGTTTTCACTGTGAGCGGGGAGCTGACCGCCCGCCTGCCGATCTTGCCGGGAACCAGGATCTTCGAGCTTGGCAACGGCGTCGAGTTCAGCCATTTCGCGGCACCGCGCCCCCAGGCACCAGAAGAGCTGACGAAGCTCGAAAAACCAGTGCTCGGCTATGCAGGTGCGATGGACTGGGTCGATACGGAACTTGTCGCAGCAGTGGCCAGGGCTTATCCGCACTGTAGCGTCGTCCTCCTTGGCCCGGCTTACGAGCGGGGCTGGTGGCGCAGGCAGGTTGCCCTGAATTCTCTCCCGAATGTCCGCTATTTCGGCAAAATCCCCTACGACACGCTTCCCGCATGGGTTCAGCGGTTCGACCTCGCCCTCATTCCGATGCTGGCGAACAGGCTGAAAGGGGTTTCGCACCCGAACAAGCTTTACGAGTACTGCGCCGCGGGGGTGCCGGTGCTCTCGACGAACTACTGCAGCGCGGTCGAACGGGCAGGGGATGCCGTGCATGTTGCCCGATCGGCGGAAGAGTTCGTCCGG
>CAIYPU010000012.1 GCA_903928225.1 uncultured Chlorobiaceae bacterium | reverse complement strand
CTGGTTGGTTGTGTGTGGAAAATGGCTTCACGATTGTCCGGATGTTTTGTTAAAGGATTATTAACTGTTAGGATTTTAAGCGGATAAAGATGTAATTACGAGATCATTACAATAAAACCCCCGTTTGCATGGTCGGAGATTTGTTCACTCTTGCCTGCACAGTCAGCAGTTTGCATAGTTTTTATTGCCATTTCAGCGGGCGGTCGAGGCAGGAGCGTTCCAAAAACCATCCTGTCTTTCTGAATTTTGTCTATAACAGGTCCGAAAAGCCGGATGCATGTTTTCATGTATCCGGCTTTTTTTGTGCTGAAAAGTAACCGTCAGCAATGACGTTCATCAATAAACAAACAGGAGTAAAAAAAAATGAAAAAACTTTTATCGCTGCTGACCGTATTTGTCCTGATATCCCATGCTCCGGAAGCATCGGCTGAACTCAAACTGAGCGGCGAAGCCGGAATCCGCCTCAGGGACGACTTCGGTGACATCAAATACTATGGAGCGAAAACATCGCCCGAAGACCAGTATTTCCAGTACCGCATCGCATTGAGAGCGTCTGCTGACATCGGGGACGGTTATTTTTTCCGTGCCACGATCCAGGATGAATCGTATCCGGAAGGATGGGCAAGTATCCAGACAAACAATACGGAAATATACAGTCTGATGGTTTCGCAGTTCTATTTCGGACGGAATACGCCGAACACGCAATGGTCACTCGGACGTATTCCTCTCGGCAGTTTTGACAATCCATTCCTGGACCTGACCCTGTATGCGATTTCCTGTCCTGTTGATATCCCGTTCACGACATATAACTTCGATCGTCTTTTCGGCTGCAATTATACAACCCGTCTCGGCAGTGGGCAATGGACGGGCATTCTGGTCAATCTTGACGACAACGCCTCTTCCGAGTGGTTCAATGACGGATATGGTTTCTATACGTGCTATAAAGTACCGGTCGGCAATCTCACGTTCATACCCCAGGCATACCTTACGCTGACTCATTTTTCCGATGGACGCAAACCGTATTCCTTCGGAACCCAGGTATTTATACCGGTCGGCAAGTCGTTAGTGACATTGAGCGGAGTCTATACCGCGGACGATAACAGCTACAACGGCAGCAATAACGATTACGAGGGATATATTTTCAGAATCAGAGGTGAATCCGGTCCGTTTATGGCCTGGATTGATTATAACAAGACAACGGACCATGAGAACGGCAGGGATTTGAACAATACCTTTGTCTGGGCTCAATATAAATTCAAGGTCCATGAATCGGCGTCAGGTTCATTCACGCTGATGCCCGTCATAAGATATCGGGCCAGCACTGAAAACAACGCTTCAGGCAAAATCGAGAACGACCTGTTCCGTACCGAAGTCTATGCCACGGTAACCTTCTGAACCAACTGATTTTCAGGCATCCGGACAATCCTGCTGCGGTATTTTTTCCCGTTGCAGGTTGTCGGATGCCATTGCTGCATCAACTCTGCCTCATCCATGTCCCGGTTTTCCTTGCGGCGGTGAAGCTGCCCCACGCGAGGGCGGAGAGGAGGGCGTCGTCGCCGGGGAAACAAGCCGAATAGGCTGAAACGATATCGGAGGTTATCCTGTAAGGGGCGAGAGCGGTGAGGAGTGCGAGCTTGCCTGCTGTCCGTTCTTTTTCATCCAGACCGGACAGCGCTTGTTCGATCCATGCGCTGTCCACGTCGGGATCGTTTCCATTCCATGCATCGACGGCATTCCTGACTGCGTTTCTCGCCCGGGATGGAACAGCCATTTCTCCCGCTTTTTCGATTTCCCCTGCAAATGCCGCGAAAGCAGCAGCAACCTGCGGTGATGGTTTTGCCCAGGCGAGGTCGTCCGGCAGTGCGGCTTCGGGAAGGAGTTCCAGCGAAGCCCCGATCTTTTTATCAAGCCTGATCGACCCGCCGAAGAACCATGCCGCCAGGCGCATCGAAACCGATTTCGGAAAACCTTCGGTGAACGGCAGCGGGGAGTTCCCCAGCAGTACCGTGACCAAGCGGTTGATGTAGTGGAAAAAGACCGCTGTCCCGATGTAAGCCGGAGCTTCTGCGGGTGCGAACGGCGGGTCGGCAAGAAGCGGCGAGCCGGGTGAGCGGGTTGCGGAAGCCCACAGGCAGGCTGAGCGAAGCACGGGATCATGGACCAGTTCGGGTTTCCTTTCCAAAAACGCTTTGGACAAGTCGCTTCCTGATGCCCCGAGCACCATGATGCTGTGCGCGTCGATACAGTAAGGGCAGCGGTTGATTGCCGAAACCGTGGCGGCCACGGCTTCCTTCGCGTCGCGCCTGCCTCCGCCCGCGATCAGGGTTTCGCGGCAGGCCATCCATGCTCCGGCAAGCAGTTCCGGAACAGGCAGGTGGAGGGTGACTGGCTCCACTTCGGCACCGAACTCCCGGCGAACCGATGCGAGAACCTTTCCGGAAAGGCTTTCAGCCGATACAGAAGGAGGGGGTTTAAAATATCGTATGCTCATGACGATAGTTTATCGGGTTTGATACCATCGGCAACAATGATGTGGCTGCAAAAGTTTACATATGAATTTTCGATGCCTTGCTGACAAATTTATATGATCTGGCCCAAGAGTTATTCTGGTACAACCCTGCCAAAATGCCAGCTCCTGTCGAGTGGGTGGACTTGCCGATTCGCCGGAAAGACAGCGCCTCTCTTTTGCTGCCCCGTTTTCTGCAGGCAGTTCAGTGCAACCACCTCTGTTGGTTATGAAGCGAATACGCTGTAACTTCCTGTTATATTGTGCTGAAACTGTTTTTTACAGTCCTGTTGACGGGCTGTGAAAAAAATTACTATGCCGATCCATATCAGAAGCAGATATACAATGCGGGACAGGTGATAAGTGATATAATCATATTTGGTTAATGGTGCTTTTAGACGTTTTTCGATT
>CAIYPU010000011.1 GCA_903928225.1 uncultured Chlorobiaceae bacterium | reverse complement strand
CCCAGGGTACCGGCAAAGGAGAGCAGCAGGATGAACCCGCAGAGGCTCGCCGTCATGGACAGGTAAAACCCTGCAAGCAGAGCGATACCGTTCGGCGGGTCTTCGTGCCATGCTTTCAGCAGCAGAGGACCGGTGACCAGTCCCCAGAAGAGGTAAGGTGCCGGATTGAGCATATTGATCGCAGCCGCGCGGAATATGCCCCGCTGGAAAAGAGGAGTTCCCGACCTCTCGGGAATACCGAAATCCTTCCATGACCGCAAGGTCCCCACGGCCAGCCATACCATGAACCCGCCCCCGGCAAACCGGAGAACCTGTACCCACCAGTGCGGCACACCGCTCAGGACAGTAATGACCAGGCCGATGACCGGCCCGTCGCTCAACAGGGGGGTGAATACAAGCGGAAACGAGCGCCGCCAGCCATTCCTGACCGTCTGTGCCGTCAGGTATGTCAGGAAAGGTCCCGGCTGGAGGGCCGCGGTAAATCCATACATCACTCCCAGGAGGAGGCAGGCCGACATAAAAATCTCTGCAGTTTAAAAAGGCGATTCTCCATAAACCAAGATACCATTTGCTTTTGTCATGCAACCATCGCAATTGATTTTCTTTCAAGAAGGCTTTTCGTAAAAAAATTCAACAGGAAACAAATTTTTTCAAGAAAGAGCGCAAGAACGGGGAAAAATTATCGTCCTATCGTATGAGTGCCCGAGCAATGTTCTCCACTCATTAAAAGGCACTCCGTATTGGTAACTTGAATGAAACGGATGATCAACCCTTATCAACGGATCGAAATGAGGATCGGTCCTGGTGGCAAAAGGTAGAAAGTCGGTTATGATTCAATGAAAACTTAAAAGGGGGCCGGGAATCTTCCCGGCTCTTTTTATTGGAGGCATCGAAAACCATGAAAGGCAAAGTCGCACTGGTTACCGGCGCAAGCCGGGGAATAGGCCGGGCAACCGCGATCCTGCTGGCAGCGGAAGGTGCTGCAGTCGCGGTGAACTATTTCCAGAATGAAGAGTCTGCAATCGCGGTTGTCGAAGAGATCATGAAAGCCGGAGGCAGGGCGCTGGCCGTTCGGGCTGATGTCCGAGATGGTGATCAGGTCCTGTCGATGGTTGCCGAGGTGGAAAAGAGCATGGGTCCGGTTGACCTGCTGGTAAACAACGCATCGATAGGCTTTCCGGTCAAACCGTTCACCGAATTTTCATGGCCGGAATTTGAGGCAAAGCTTACCGGAGAGCTGAAATCGACCTTTTTCTGCTGCCAGGCTGTCCTGCCAAACATGATCGAGCGGAAGTCAGGCTGCATCATCGCCATTTCAAGTACGCTTTCGCGTCATTCTTCCCCTGGTTTCATCGCCCACAGTACCGCCAAATCGGGACTTGACGCTTTCGTCCGCTCACTTGCCGAGGAAGTCGGCCCGTTCGGCGTTCGTGTCAACGTCGTCGCCCCGGGGCTCACCCTTACCGACGCTACGGCATGGCTGCCTGAAGAACAGAAAGCGATAATCGGAAAGATGACTCCCCTGCAGCGCATCGCCCTGCCTGAAGATGTCGCCGGAGCGGTCCTTGCGGTTGCATCCGGTCACAGCCGCTTCATTACAGGTTGCTACGTTCCTGTTTGCGGAGGCATGCTGATGCTCTGATCCGGTGCTGAAGGATGCCACGAGTTTCTTTCAATACCCGGAAATTACCGAAAAGAGAGCGTGCTGCAGAAGTTAATCCGAGGCAGTCTCTCTAAGGAAATCAATCGTGTTGGTTTGACTTCCTGGCAATCCCTGAACCGGGTGCACAGCAAAGCTTTTTGAGGTTGTCCAGCAGACCGCCCTTGTCAAACCAAGGCTGTGGTCCGCCACTTTCAAGGACGAGCTGGTCGAACAGTGTCTTATGGGTTGCGGGGATATTCCCTTTCTTTTTGGTCATAGCTTTTTTCCTTTTGTATTGACAGGAAACTATGACCGTATACACACTATATCATTACAGACTCTCGTTACTCACCGATCTTCCTGTACCCAAGACCGGAAAAGGAGGCTATCAACGTGCCGTCTTCATCTGTTATCTCCACTTTGTGCCCGCAGAGCTTCCTGTTCTTGCTGTCCTCCCTTGCCTCTGCCCGAAGGCATCTGCCCCTGGGCGCCTTGAAAAAGGAAATAGAAGCGTTGACTGCAACGGTGGTGCTTCCGTCGGCATTGCTCGCCACGACGAAAGCATAATCGGCAAGCGTGAAAATCGCGCCTCCCTGGACAGTACCGATCCCGTTCCTGTGCATGTTGTAATCGGAAATTGAAAATCCCCAAATTTAGGCAATTAACAATACCCTCTTTTCGGAAGCATAATCCATAAGCTCCTTATTATTCATCTCATTCGTTCATCACGTCAATATGGCTGAATATCGATATCTGCAGAAATCTTCGCCTTGACTTATTTGTTTTTTTAAGTACATTATTAGCATATGCCAATAATGTACTTAAAAAAACAAACAGCATAAGGATGGTATGTCTCGTCCGGTAAAGTGCAGAAAGATCGAAAGAGTTCCTGAATACAGGATATTCAAACCTGCCGGAATCCCGGCAGGAAATCTTGAGGAGGTAGTCATGACATTCGATCAGCTTGAAGCTATTCGTCTTGTCGATGCCGAAGGTTTATATCAGGGAGATGCGGCGCATCAAATGCATGTCTCCCGTCAGACATTCAGTAATATCATCGCTGCAGCGAGACATAAGGTTGCCTCAATGCTGGTAGATGGGAAGCAATTAACAATAACAGGGGGAAACACCGTGGTTTCATCAGAAGAACGCGTTTTCAGTTGTACTGACTGCAGGCATCAGTGGAGCACTCCTTATGGCATAAGACGGCCTGGAATTTGCCCTTCATGCGGGAGCGAAAATCTGCATCGCACCATGCCTGAAGGATCAGTGAGGGGAAACCGGCAGCCTGGTGCAGAATGTCGGAGACATCGTGAAAGCTCGGATCATCAGGCCAACGGGTATGGAATTTATTGCAACCGTCGTACTCGTGCCGGACAAACCCGCAAGGGAAACCATCATCTTTCAGCAACCGGTAAAGAACAACAACAATGAAAATTGCCATACCCCTGGGTGAAAACGGAGGTTCTGATTCACCCGTTCATGATCATTTCGGCAGTTGCCCGTTTTATGGATTTGCAAATACGGCGGAGGGATCGTATACAATTATTCCAAATGCGGCAATGCACCACAGCCATGGCCAATGCACTCCGGCCGATCTCTTTTCCGCAAACGGCATTGAAGCCGTCCTCTGCAATGGAATCGGCGCGGGTGCTGTCGCCAGGTTGCAGGCTCTGGGTATCACGGTATACATAAACTCAAAGGCCCGAACGTTGAAAGAGGCTATAGAACATTTTGACAAAGAAACGCTTGAAAAAGTGAATATTCATCATACCTGTCAGGGCCACAACTGCCATTGAAACTTTTTCACATGAGCAGTAGTCGTAACCCATTTATGAAATTGAATTTATAGTAATAATCCAGATCGGTAACTGAAGGTAGTCAACCGATTAAAACAAGGGAGAACAAAAATGGGAACCAAAGGGCGTGAGATCGTTGGAGAGTATGTTGACCGTGTTCTCGAACTGTTGAACAAAGCCTTTGCTGAAGAGTGGCTTGCCTATTACCAGTATTGGATCGGCGCAAAAGTAGTGCAGGGCCCGATGAAAGATGCCATCATCGCCGAACTCCTGCAACATGCTGCAGATGAACTGCGTCACGCAGACATGGTGAGCAACCGCATCATTCAGCTTGGAGGAACACCGCTTACCAACCCAAAACAGTGGTTCGAATGGGCACATTGCGGTTATGCCGCTCCGGATGATCCATTCGTTCGGACGATCCTCGAACAGAACATCTCAGGGGAACAATGTGCCATAAACACTTACAACAGCTTTATTCAGGAAATCGGCATGAAAGATCCCGTGACCTATAACATCGCGGTACAGATCCTTCAGGACGAAGTCGAACATGAAGAGGATTTACAGTCACTTTACGAAGATCTGGGCATTTTTCTTAAAAAGTGAGATCTTCAGTCAGGTACCGGTATCAGCTTATTTATAATCATTAATCAAGAGGAGAAAACTGACATGCCTACAACACATGAGAACCTGAAAAACGCTTTCGCAGGTGAAAGCCAGGCCTACCAGAAATACGCGGCATTCTCGAAGAAAGCAGAAAAAGAGGGTTTAAAAAATATTGCTAAACTCTTCAGAACGACAGCCGAAGCGGAACGAATCCATGCAGAAGGGCACCTTGCTGCCGACGACGCCATCAGATCGACTGTCGAGAACCTTCAAACGGCGATCGAAGGCGAAACCTATGAGCACAACGAGATGTATCCGCCCATGCTCGATCAGGCAGTTGCCGAGGGACATAAAGCCAAACGCATGTTCGGTTATGCCGTCGAAGCGGAAAAGGTTCATGCCGCGATCTACCGCATTGCCCTCGAGGCTGCGAAGTCCGGAAAAGACCTTGATACCGCAGACATCTGGCTATGCCCAGTGTGCGGTCATATCGAACTGGGTACACCTCCGGAAACGTGCCCTATCTGTAACGTGAAGGCATCGACTTACATCCAGATCGCATGATTGCATGCCAACTTCTGTTCATCAGCGAAGCTCCCGAGTCCTGCGGGAGCTTTTTTTCTGCTTCTCTCTGTCCGCTCTGACTGTTGCACCGTTATTTTTCCGTTACCGGAAATACGTTTCACCAACACTGTAATTCCTGATTTTCGATAAGCAGGGATCGTTGACCTCCATTTTTCGGGGATGGTTAACTTCCGATTACACCTGTCCTTAACTGCTACCCATTCAGACTTTATTTTGCACAGATAATCGAAAATATTTCGATTATCTGTGCAAAATAACTCACCAATTCAATGCATCAGATGAGTGCCAGGTCGTCCACATTGTCGACGAGCGTTCAGATAGATTCCTTCACCAGAGAGTTTTTCCATCTTCTTGCCGTTTTTAAAAAATCCACTTAAATTGTTATTAACGACAACATCACAAAGATAAGGCAATAAAAGCGACAACCGTAATGATCCCATGAAAACATCGCTAAAAAACACGACAGCCGATGATTCTCTGATCATCTACGCCGAACTCAATGGTGCTGAAATAAGAGCCGCACAGCGACGATTGAAAGCGGGAAAGCTGGTGCGTATTGTCCCTGGTGTCCTCAGTGCCAGCCCTGAAAAAGAGTGGCCGACGATCATTGCATTGCATAGAATACGACTCTTGGCCGCACTGTTTCCGGGTGCCGTGATTGGTTTCAGAAGCGCCTTCAAAGGCGGTATTCCGGCGGATGGAGTGATACACCTCACCTACAGCTACAACAGGGTTGTCGAACTGCCGGGATTGAAAGTGATCCTCGTCAAGGGGCATGGACAGGTTGCCGGTGACCAGCCCATGTCCGGAAGAGATCTGTACTTCCCTTCCCAAGCCCGGATGCTCATGGAAAATCTTACCGCAAGCCGCGGGGCAATTAAAAAAGCTGTAGGACCTATCGCCGTCGAAGACAGACTGGTCAGTATTTACGAATCCAGAGGTCCCGAAGCGCTCAATCGGGTCAGGGATGAAGCTCGTACTCTTGCACCGCTCCTGGGCTTCGACAAGGAATACCAGGTGTTGAACGAACTGATCGGCACCATTCTTGGTACAACAAGTGCTCAGCTCGGTACAGCTGCAGGAAAAGCCCTGGCTGCAGGCACACCTTTCGACGCCGACCGTCTTGCTCTTTTTGAAACGCTGGCAGCTGTTTTGCGGGTTGTGCCTCTCGTGCAGAAAGCATCACCGACGACAACCGGTACGGCACGTATCAATTTTGCCTTTCTGGAATCCTATTTCAGCAACTTCATCGAGGGAACAGAATTCGATTTGTCAGAGGCACGGCAAATCGTGCTTGAAGGGAAAATAATCGATCAGCGCCCGAAAGATTCGCACGACATCCTCGGGGTATTCCGCCAGGCGATCAATCCCGGATGGGTAAACCAATCGATGGCAATCGATGAAGCGGTGTTGCACCAGTTGCAACAGCGTCATGCAGATCTCATGAAAGAACGTCCTGAAGCATCCCCTGGCGATTTCAACGACCGGGAGAATTTTGCCGGTAACACTAGGTTCGTCTCACCGAAAAACGTCCGAGGAACCCTGATCGAGGGGAGCAAGCTCTTGCCTTCTGTCCCACCAGGAATGGCTCGAGCCCTGCTGGCGATGTTCATCGTCTCTGAAGTGCATCCCTTTATCGATGGAAACGGGCGACTGGCACGGTTGGTAATGAACGCGGAGTTGTCCGTTGTGAACGCCAGCAGAATCATTGTCCCGACGCTTTTCAGAGAAGAATATCTGGATTGCCTGCGCGTACTGACACGGCAGGGAAAGCCCGAACCGTTCATTACCGCCATGCAGCATATCCAGCAATGGACTGCGGCATTCGACTATACCGATCTTGACCGGATGATCAGCCAGATGAAAGCTTGCAATGCCTTTGAAAAATCACGCATGCAGTACCAGTTGCTCAACATTTCCGTTTTGGGTGCCGCAAGCACATGAAACGCCCCCTTGCCACAAAGGCATGAAATTTCTAAGAGCAACTGGCTCAGTTTTATGGGCTCACGCCCCCCCTCGTTTTTCCTATGCTTGATCAAGCGGTTATCTGTATATGCCTGGCAAGGTCATG
>CAIYPU010000010.1 GCA_903928225.1 uncultured Chlorobiaceae bacterium | reverse complement strand
TGTTCCGGCTGAAGTTCCCTGACTGGATTTCCTGAGGACGGGCCGTTGTAGGCCGGTTCCCAGTTCTTGAAAACCGGTTCGATGTTTCTCGCCCGCAGGGCATTGCAGAATTCGCCGGCGCTGCGGTCATCGAACACCTCGAACTGCCCCTGTTCCGCGTTACCGGCATCATCACCGTACCCGCCAACGGTCGTGCGGCTCGCTATGCTCATACGCGTGATTCCGAGGCCGGCCATCCCGTCGCGGAAGGAAGGGCTTTCGCGTGTCGAAAGCACGAGGTCCGTATCCGGGAGCGCTATGCGGAACGCGAAGATCATGCGGGCAAGCAGATGATCACTGACCCTGAAGGGCGGCGTATAACCTCCTGCCTGCGGTCTCATGCGAGGGAAGGATACCGAAAAACCGGCCCGCCAGCAGGAACGCTGCAAGTGGCGGACATGCCGGTAAAGCATCAGAACGTCTTCGAGCGGATCGGCAAGGCCGAGCAGGACGCCGAGCCCGACGGTTTTTATCCCCCCTTCGAGCGCCCTTGCCGGGGTTTCGAGGCGATGGAAGAAATCTTTTTTAGGGCCCCAGCGGTGCAGCTCTTCATACCTCCGCAGATCGTAGGTTTCCTGGTAGATCGTGACACCCGTGCAGCCGCACCCGGCCAGTGCCCTGTATTCCTCGACGCTCATGGGGAAAGCTTCCACGGACACCCGCTGCATGTGTTTCGATGCGGTTTCGACGCTTTTCCTCAGGTAGTCGAAACCAGCCTCGCGGGTGCGTTCGCCGGTAAGCAGGAGCACGTCGGTCACACCGAGCTTTTTCATGGCAAGCAGTTCCCGTTCGATCTCGTCCGCTTCGAGCCTGCGCCTGTTCGATCTCCTGTCGGAAGCGAACCCGCAGTAAACGCATCCGCTCGGGCAATGGTTCGAAAGGTAAAGCGGTGCGTACAGCGTCA
The DNA here is from genome assembly GCA_903928225.1 of uncultured Chlorobiaceae bacterium. Taxonomy (GTDB): domain Bacteria; phylum Bacteroidota; class Chlorobiia; order Chlorobiales; family Chlorobiaceae; genus Chlorobium. The sequence goes on along the minus strand of CAIYPU010000010.1, from coordinate 20,685 downwards.
TTGTCCGGCCGAAACGGCGAAGCGTGATCGCCCTCGATTCGGCGGCAAGCGATTCGAGACCATATGCCGGACCGGACGAAAGCATCGATGCGAGACCGGCGGATTCCTTTGTGCAGGAAAGCCATTCAGGAAGTGCAATCATGGTTCTTTGCCCAGGAAAGAGGTAAGCGGGCTGGTTGCGATTGCATGGCCGCTTTTCGGCATGAGGCCGGCCGTGAAGGCTCTCCTTCCGGCAACGACACCGAGGGAGAAGGCTCCGGCCATGGCGACAGGGTCGCCCGCAGCCGCTATTGCACTGTTGACCAGCACGGCGGCACATCCCATCTCCATGGCGGCTGCGGCTTCTCCGGGAGAGCGGAGGCCGGCGTCGACAATGACCGGGACGGTGCTTTCGCGGATAATGAGATCGAGCATTCCCGATGTTTTCAGTCCCTGACCGCTTCCGATTGCAGAACCGAGGGGCATGACCGATGCACATCCGACCTCCTCGAGGCGCTTGGCCAGGACCGGGTCGGCGGAAATGTAGGGCATGACGATAAAGCCTTCGCCTGCCAGAATTTTCGATGCCTCGAAGGTTTCGATCGGGTCCGGCATGAGATGCTGCGGGTTCGGGTGGATTTCCACCTTCACGAAGGGGCTTCCGGAGAGTTCACGGGCGATATGGGCCGCACGGACCGCTTCCGCTGCACTCGATGCGCCGGATGTGTTCGGCATGAGGGTTATTCCGCCGATCTCGCTGAGAGGTCCGAACAGGTCGTCCTCCATCTGCTCCCTGTTGAACCTGCGAAGAGCGACCGTGACGAGCTCCGCCCCGGAAGCGCGGACGGCATCCAGCATGGTTCGGATGTCGCTGTACTTGCCTGTGCCGAGTATCAGGCGCGATGAAAAGGTATAAGAGCCTAATGGTAAAAGGTCCATAAATTCGAAATTGTACTGATGTCGGTTATCCTCCTCCGGCAAAAACCAGGACTTCGACACGGTCTCCTTCATGCAGGAAAACAGTCGAGCGGTTTTCAGGACGGACGATTTTTTCGTTGACCAGTACCGCTGCATTTTTTCCGTTTGAACCGATAAGGGCAAGTATGTCGCTTACCGAAGAGCCCGGAGGGACCCCCTGCTTGCATCCGTTCAGTTCTATCGTTATCATGGTTCAGTGAAGCTTGTCCGGTGGAATGGGTTAATGAGAAATTCAGAAATTATAAGCATCTGCAATCTTATGGAAAACACTCCCGTTTTCCAGTCATTCTGCCTTTTCCTGTCATTCTGAGCAAGGCGAAGAATCCACAAAGGGCAAAGTCATGATATGGATGCTTCACTTCATTTCATTGCGTTCAGCATGACGATCCGTGGTGTCCTGCTGAGTTCTCTGAATCCGGCCGCTGCCGCACACGGGCCGTGAACATTACATGCATAAATAATGAAGAGTGAATTAACAACAAACAGTACTTGATCATAAAAAGCGCTGCGAAGAATCCGGATGCATTTGCCTGATATGGAACCTGGTTTTTCATCACGCCTTGGTTCGTTTCAGTATGCATTTGCAACTGATTTTTGCCTCCGGTTCGTGCCGCAGCCATAATAACGGTTTCAGATTTATTCCTGAAGGGCCTGGAGCAGGTCATTTTCGAGGTCTTCAGCATTTTCGAGGCCGATCGACAATCTGACGAGGTTGTCGGTGCAATTCCTGCGTTGGCGTTCTTGCGGCGAAAGGGCCCCGAGGGTCATTTTTGCAGGCGAGGCCACGAGCGACTCAACGCCGCCCAGGCTGTCCGCGAGGATGAAGAGCTTCAGGCGGGAAATGAACCGTTCGACTTCCGGAAGGCCGCCCTTCAGTGCGATGGTGACCATGCCACCGAAACCCGTCATCAGTTTTTTTGCCAGGTCGTGCCGGGGATGTGACGGAAGGCCGGGGTAATGGACGCGTTCTACCGACGGAAGGCGTTCAAGGGCGGTTGCAAGGTACATGGCGGTCGCCTCGTGCTCCTTCATGCGCACTTTCAGGGTTTTCAGGCCGCGCAGGACAAGCCAGCAGTCCCACGGAGCAGGGACGGCTCCCGCTGCGCCCTGGTAGTTCCGGATTTTCGCGAACAGCCGGTCGTCCGAAGTCACCACGGCCCCGCCGATAACGTCGCTGTGGCCGCCGAGGTATTTCGTCGTGCTGTGCACGACAATGTCGGCTCCCTGTTCCAGCGGTTTCTGGAAATAGGGGCTCGAGAAGGTGTTGTCGGCCGCCACGATTATCCCTTTTTCGCGTGCGTATGCCGAAAGGGCCGGAATGTCGGTGATGCGGAGCAGGGGATTGCTCGGCGTCTCGATCCAGAACATCTTTGTTTCGGGCCGGACGCAGGCGATGAAGTTTTCCGTACTTTCATCCGCCGCATAGGAGGTGGTTACTCCCCAGGGACGCATCAGCTGCTCGAATATGCGGTAGCTTCCTCCGTAAATATCGCTGCCGGCGACGATATGGTCTCCCGGCTTCAGTACCTGCAGGGCTGCGTGCGCTGCAGCGACACCGGAAGAAAAGGCCAGCCCGTGGCGGCCGTTCTCGAGCAGGGCAAGCGTGGATTCGAGCGCTTTTCTTGTTGGATTGCCGATACGGGAATAAAAAAACTCACCGGGACGTCCGAGGTCTTCCCGTTCGAAGGTCGAGGTCTGATAGACGGGAACGGTGACCGATCCTGTCAGGGGGTCCGGAGACTGGCCGTCATGGATGGCGATGGTTTCGAAATGCATGGACTGCTGCAGCTTTCGTTCTGGTGTTCACAGGTTCGCTCCCGGCTGCATGAATAACAGCATTTGCAACCGGGAGCTATGTATTTCAAAGTATAAAACGAAAATATCCAGATGCGGCATGCAATGCGCAAATCTTTTTTTCAGATGTAGACCTGTTCAGGCTCGAACTGGTAGAGGAGGGTTGAGAGGTATCGCTCTCCGGTGTCAGGCAGGATGACCACGATTCGTTTTCCCCTGTTTTCCTCGCGTTGCGCGAGCTGCAGGGCGGCATATACTGCAGCGCCGGATGAGATGCCCACGATGAGGCCTTCGGTGCGGGCGAGGTTCCTGCCGGTCTGCAGGGCATCTTCGTTTTTCACGGTGATGATTTCATCGATGACCGATTTGTTCAGGATATCGGGCACGAAACCCGCACCTATACCCTGGATTTTGTGCGGACCGGGTTTGCCGCCGGAAAGGACGGGAGAGTCGGCAGGTTCGACGGCCACTATTTTAACGCCGGGCTTGCGGGCCTTCAGCACCTCGCCGACACCGGTGATCGTTCCTCCGGTGCCGACACCGCTCACGAAAATGTCCACTTCGCCGTCCGTGTCGTTCCATATCTCTTCGGCGGTTGTCCTGCGATGGATTGCCGGGTTCGCCGCGTTTTTGAACTGCTGCGGAACGAACGACCCGGGGTGTGCGGCGTGAATCTCTTCAGCCTTGCGAATTGCACCTCCCATACCTTCAGGACCTGGGGTAAGCACCAGTTCCGCACCGAGGGCCTTGAGAAGGTTCCGGCGCTCGATGCTCATGGTTTCCGGCATGGTCAGGATGAGCCTGTAGCCCTTCGATGCGGCGATATATGCCAGTGCTATGCCGGTGTTGCCGCTTGTCGGTTCTATGATTACCGTATCCTTGCTGATCAGGCCGTTCTTTTCGGCGTCATCGATCATCGAGAAACCGATTCGGTCCTTGACGCTTCCGCCGGGGTTGAAATATTCGAGCTTGGCGATAATGGTCCCGGGCGCCCGGTGCTCGCGATTGAAATTTTCAAGTTCGAGGAGGGGAGTATTGCCGATAAGGTCGGTGAGTTTCTTTGCGATGCGTGCCATGAGCTGTCATTGTTTGATTTTGTTAAGCTTCTTTCAATATGGGCAAAAAGGCCATCTCCCGAAATCCCGCATATACGGCATCTTTCATACCATATTTGCGGTATGTCAGATGTGGTATTCGATATTGTCGATCAGTCCCGCTTTTATGGCGTACATCAGCAGTTCGGAACTGCTCGATACAGCGAGTTTGCGGAAGATGTTCTTCCGGTGGGTCATGACCGTATGGAAGCTGATATATTTTTTCGCGGCTATCTCCTTCGTCGAAAGCCCTCCCGCGATCATGCGGACAATCTCTATCTCCGTCGAAGTGAGGATGGATGCGTCTTCGAGAGGGCCTTCCTTCTGGAGGAGGATGTCGAGCACATCTCCCGAGTAGTACTTCCTTCCTTTCAATGCGGCATCGAAAGCGTGGAAAAGCTCCTCCCTGTCGTCGGTTTTGAGGACGATGTTCCTGATGCCGATATCGTTCAGCTCCTTGATCTTGAGGTGCGTAATCGAATTGGTGAGAACGACTATTGCCATTGAAGGATAAGCCTTGACCAGCAGGCCGAGCTCGTCCGCGGTGCCGTAATCGAACAATGCGATGTCGGTGATGAGCAGGGATACCGGTTCTTTTTCGAGATGCTGCAGCAGAGCTGCTTTTGTCGATATTGTGCGGAACCCGGAAAATTCAGGCGAGAGGATCGTCTGGAGGGCTGTACTGGTCAGGAACTGTGTATCTGCAAGGACGACCGATACATTCCTGTTCGTCTTGTTCATGGTTCATTCGATTCCACGCCCTTGAGCGCATCGTCGAGGGCTTCAATGAGGTCATCAGGATGTTCGAGCCCGATGGAAAGGCGGATAAGGTCGGGCGAAAGGCCACCCTCGATCTGCTGCTCCCTTGTCATCTGGCTGTGCGAAGTGCTTGCCGGGTGCAGGATGAGGCTTTTCGCATCTCCGACATTTGCCAGATGGGAAAAGAGCCGGATCGAATCGATGATCTTTACCGCAGCATCGTATCCGCCTTTGACACCGAAGACCACCATGCCGCCGAACCCGTTTTTCAGGTCCTTCGATGCAAGGGGATAGGACGGATCGTTTTTCAGGCCGGGGTAACGTACCCATGCGACTTCCGGGTGGCCGGAAAGGTATTCGGCCACCTTGAGGGCGTTTTCCGAATGTCGGGCCATTCTGACCGGCAAGGTTTCGATGCCCTGCAGGAACATCCAGGAGTTGTCCGGCGAGATGCAGGCCCCGAGGTTCCTGAGCGGAACGGTGCGCACGCGGAGCGCGAAGGCGATCGGAGCGAGCGGTTCCGGCAGGTCGATGGCCCATCGGAGCCCGTGGTAGTTGCGGTCAGGCTCGGTGAAAAGCGGGTGTCTGCCCCCTTTCCAGTTGAAGCGGCCTGCGTCGGTGATGATGCCGCCGATTGCGGAACCGTGGCCGCCGAGCCATTTCGTGAGGGAATTGATGACGATATCGGCGCCGAGATCGATGCTTTTCAGAAGGTACGGGGTGGTGAAGGTGGCGTCAACGATGAGCGGAAGTCCGTTGCGGTGCGCCACGTCGGCAATGGCCCTGATATCGACAAAGTCGAGTACCGGGTTGCCGATGGTTTCAAGGTAGAGCGCTTTCGTTTTTTCCGTGATGGCTTTTTCGAAGTTTGACGGGTCCTTCGGGTCGACGAACTTTACGTTTATGCCGAGTTTGGGCAGGATCGCATCGAACTGGGTATAGGTGCCGCCGTAGAGGTTATTTGCCGAAACGATTTCGTCACCCGCCTCGGCGATCGTGATGATGGTGTAGAAGATTGCCGATGTACCGGAAGCGAGTGCGACCGAAGCTGCGCCTCCTTCGAGCTGGGTGACCCGCTGTTCGAGGATGTCGGTGGTCGGGTTCATGAGCCTCGTATAGATGTTTCCCAGCTCTTTAAGCGCGAACAGATTTGCGGCATGCTCCGTATTTTTGAATAGATAGGAACTGGTGCGGTAAACCGGAACCCCACGGGACATTGTCGCATCGACCGGCTGTCCGGCATGAAGGGCAAGGGTTTCGAAGTGATAATTCTGCTGTTGCGAATTCATCGATATCTTTTCTCTTGAGTAGGTATTGTTCGGTTAGTTCATATTCTTCCGGAGGTCCTGGAGATGTTCTGTTATACGAAATCGAGCCTTTATCACATACACTGATTCAGCTGATCACTCTGACCGCCGGAAGTTTTATGCCATTTCATTCCAGATATTCTATGGATGCATGACGATCAATTTCGGGACTCTTTCTTGCTGCCCTGACCGAACAGCCTGTAGCGCTGTATGTTGAACTGGTAAAAAAGAAAGCAGCCGAGGCAGAAGCCGCTGAGAGCGACTGCTGTCGCAACGCCGAGCATGCCAGCAAGGATCCAGCCTGCAAGCGGCGCGCCGAGAAGGAAAGCGATCTGCGCAAAGCCAAGCAGGAGTGTGGCGATTGTGTTGTTGAAACGTACCAGGCGGGGATCGTCGGTAGCGGCATTGCGGTTCTGTTCGGCAAGCAGTTTCGAACCGATCAGAAAGATCAGACTGCCTTTCTTCCCGAAAAGGACTGAACCGAGGGTTAAGAAAAAGAGGGCGGTTGTGACAAGGGGCTGCTGGAAGACGATTCCTGCTACAACCCCACCGAGGAGGACTGCCTGGTTGAGTTTGACGATCGGTTGCGGTACTCCGCCGGGGATTGCCTGAGATGATGCTGGTGATGCCATAACGTGTTGTTTGATTTGTTTTGATTGATGTCTGGATGGAAAATGAAAAAGCCGGTTCTGACACTCAGGACCGGCTCGAATGATGAAAGCCATACATGAAACGATGGACTACTATCTTCTGCCTCGGCCCCCTGTGACGTAACTGCCGGTACAGCAGCTACATCTGCCGCATGTCACCGGGTATTTTGCAGTTATTGTTCTCATGAACATCCTTTTTTGTCGAGCTTTAACAATTGTTAATGAATATTTCCGACTTTTCCAAATTATCTGTGAGATTTTCTGTCTTTTTCTTGTCATTCTGAGCAAAGCGAAGAATCCACAACCGGTAAAGCCCGGAAATGAATGCTTCACTTCATTGCATTCTGTTCAGCATGACGGAAGGCAATGTCTCATTGTGGAATGACAGACCTATAACATGGATTTTCATGCGGCTTATGGTTTCCGCGCGAAAAAAATCACTCAGTTGTCTTTATCACTGAAGAAGACAATGGTTCAGCTTTTCTTTTTCAGGAAGTTCACAGAATCAGCCTCGGCCGGTGTGTTGATATTCTCCAGCACTCCGGGCTTGGCAAGCTCGAGTTTTTCGATCCGTGCCTGTTCGAGAAACCTGGAAAGGGAGTTGTCGCCTGACGCATGCTGCAGAAGCAGTCTCACTCTGGATTTCGGCTCGTAACAGGCGAAAAGCGGTTCGATGTGTTGCGTTTCCGGATTTCTGAACGCCGTGGCAAAACGCATCGGATGCCGATGTGACAGGAGTTGCTCGGCTGTTTTTCCATCAATATACGGCAGGTCACAGGCGGCAACGAGCCATGCGGCTTGCGGTTCCGCCTGCATTGCGGAGAGCAGCCCGCCCATCGGGCCTATGCCGAGATAGCTGTCGCTGATCAGGGGGAAGCCGAACTGTCCGTACGTCGTGACCTGTTCTGCTCTGCAGGAGATGAACACCTTGCTGCAGTGGCGCCGGAGCAATGATGCCGTCCGGACAAGCTGGTTATCCTCGTAGTATGAGAGGAGTGCCTTGTCCGAGCCCATGCGGGAACTGAGGCCTCCTGCGAGGACAAGCCCGTAAACGGGGATATCGTCCGCAGCGCGGCGTAAAAGGGTGGTTTCGATAAACTCAGAAATGCCGGCAATATTGTCCCTCCGGAAAACCGGAATCCCGAAACTTCCATTGCGTTCGGGCCCGTCCTGTGTCACCAGTGCGCAGACATTTGAAACCGCGCCGTTGTGCAGAAGGTCGAGTATTTTTTTTTCGCTGTCCACGAGCACCAGTTTTTGCAGCGGAAGCTCCTTGAGCCCTTCCACGAAAAGCATGTCGTGTCCCGAGAACACCTGGCGTTCGAGCATGCCGGATCGGTCGGCCTGCCGGGTGACGACAGCCTTTTTTTCGGGATCGGATATCATGACGGTTCCGGCGCCTGCGTTTCCCATGACCCACGAATCCTTTCCTTCACGGTCGATATCGAAGCGGTGGCAGCCGTGCTTGTAACAGGCAATCGAGTATTTCGCGCCAAGATGCCGGGTGACGGAAGCGATGAGGGTTGTCTTGCCTGAGCCCGAATAACCGCAGAACGCTATTTCGAATGGATGGAACTGCATAGCCGCTATCATTCGTTCGGGAGATGCAGGCAGGACCAGGGCAGGGGAGTGCAGATCGCCGGCGAACCTGCGGGGAGCGGTCCCGATGCGGGAGGGGCTTCGATAATGCAGTTGGCCCCGGCTGCCGAAGTGATCATATGCGACTCGGTTTTCTGTGATACCCTGCAAAGAAGGCGCCCTTCTTCAGCCCATAATTTCCCGAGGAGGAAGCGGTGGCGTTTCCTGTCCACGGGGAAGGGCGCTGCAAGCGTCGCCTGCAGCTTCGGCGGCGCGGGTGTCCCCTGGAGCCGGAAAAGGGCCGGAACGCAGTATTCTGCAAAACAGACCAGAGCCGAGACAGGGTTGCCTGGCAGGGAAAAGACCGGCTTGCCGTCGGCAGAGGTACCGAAAAAGAGCGGTTTTCCGGGTTTCTGGGCGACGCTCCAGAATTTTTTTCCCACCCCGAGCGCCGACAGTTCCTCCTGGACGAAATCGTACTCCCCTGTTGAAATTCCTCCGGCCGTGATGACAAGGTCACCTTCGGCAAGAGCGGCGGCAAGCCGTTCCCTCAGGATATCGCGGTTGTCCGGAGCATGACTGGCCGGAGCTGTTTCAAAACCGAGGGAGCGGCAGGCAGCTTCGAGCATGAAACTGTTGCAGTTATAAATTTCCGCACCCGAAAGCCCCGATCCCGGCTCCTTCAGTTCATCGCCAACCGTGACGATCGATACCCGGGGCTTTCTCATTACCGGTGCAGAGGCAAGACCGAACGAGGCAAGGACAGCAATTTCCGCTGGCGAAATGACGGTACCTTTCGCGAGGAGCGTTTCGCCCCTGGCAACTTCTTCTCCTGCACGGCGGATATTCGCCCCCTTTGCCGGTGCTTTGAAAATATCCACCAAGAGGGAGCCGAAACCACTGGTTTCTTCGAAAGCGACAACCGTGTCGGCGCCTTCAGGGAGCGGCGCACCGGTCATGATTTCCACGCAGCATCCGGTTTCGACCGGCAGTTCCGGCGAATCGCCGGCCTTCACCTGTCCCGTGACCTTCAGCCGGACCGGTGATTCCGCTGTCGTTTTGCCGATGTCACCGAACCTTGCGGCAAAGCCGTCCATGGCTGCGTTGGTGAACCTCGGCAGGGGGAACGGAGCCGTTATTTCTTTCGAAAGCACTGTTCCGAGAGCGCGTCCGAGCGGCAGTTCCACCGAAGGTGAGGTTGAAAGGGATTCCCGGATGATCCGGTGTGCTTCCTGAACGCCGATCATCTCAGTGGCCCTCCCCCTTCATCATGGCGAAAGCGTGAAAAAACGCCGGGATGAGCACTTCGAGCGCATCTGCAGCGGCTCCGGAACTTCCCGGCAGGCAGATGACGAGCGATTGGCCGATTACTCCGGCGGCGAGCCTCGAGAGCATCGCCGTTCGCGTTTTTGATTGCCCCCAGCTGAAAAGCGCCTGTTCGACGCCCGGAAGCCTTTTTGAAAATCTGGGGACGATCGTGTCTACGGTGACATCACGCGGCCCGAGCCCGGTTCCGCCGGTTGTGACGATAAGTTCCGCACCGTTTGCCGTCCATTCGTCGATGACCGAGGAGATGGCTTCGCGGTCGTCGGCAACGATCCTCATTTCGTCGATGGGGCAGCCTGCCGATTCGAACCCTTTGCGCAGGATGCTGCCGGAGCGGTCTTCAGCCCGGCCCGAGGAAACCGAGTCGGAGAGGACAAGTATCGAGGTCCGGGGTTTGTATCCATTGGCGGCACCGGATTTTCCACCGGTTTTCGTGAGAAGGGTTATTCCGCCTATTTCCATCGACTTATCGACGGCCTTGCACATATCGTATACGGTCAATGCCGCGACGGATACCGCGGTCAGCGCTTCCATTTCGATGCCTGTCGATTCCTTTGTCCTGACGGTTGCAGTTATGGCAATGCGGTTTTCCCCGATATCGAAAGCGACGTCTGCCCAGGAGAGGTTAAGCTGGTGGCAGAGGGGAATGAGGTTTGCCGTGTTCTTCGCGGCCATGATCCCGGCAAGTTTTGCCGTGGCGAGGACATTGCCTTTCGGCAGTTCGTCCTGGACAAGCAGACTGATGGTTTCAGGCTGCATTGCGATATAGCCGGAAGCGGTTGCGGTCCTGAGTGTTCCGGGTTTACCCGAAATATCGACCATGGCAATATTTCCTTGGCTGTCAAGATGTGTAAACGCCATCAGTTATCTGTGCCGGACGTGGCGGCTGGGAAACGGGGTTTTGAAATCACTATAAAATTATATAAGTATATGGTAATAATTCACCTTGACATTAACAACCGGAGTGTGCCCGCTGCAGACGGGAATATCCCGGTTGAACTTGCCGGAAAGCTGTGACCGGACCGTTTCACGGGAAGCTTCGTGAATGTTTTTCCTGGCCAGGCTGTCCGGTATTCCGGTTGCTTGTTTTATAATATACGCAGGATATGGGGATCATTGAGGCTACTTGTATCAGCAGGGAAAAAGGTTCCGTCAAAACGGCTGTGGATGGGATCAAGCTGCTTGCCGGATGGGGTATCGAGGGCGACGCCCATGCGGGAGCTTGGCACCGGCAGATCTCTTTGCTTGCCTCCGAAAGCATCGAACGCATGCGCATCGTTCTTCCAGGCCTCGAACACGGCATGTTTGCAGAAAATATCGTTACCCGCGGGATAAATCTTTCGGGACTTTCCGTCGGTGACTGCCTCGTGATTGAAGGCAGTGCCGTGCTCGAGGTGACGCAGATCGGCAAGGAGTGCCACAATTCAGGTTGTGCCATCCAGGCTGCGACAGGGGAGTGCATCATGCCGAAGGAAGGCCTGTTCTGTAAAGTGCTTCAGGGCGGCAACGTGATGCCCGGCATGGCCATCGGCCTGTTATAACCTGTTTCAGCCGCCGATTTCTGACATACTGCTCCGGAACTTGTTTCTTGCCGCGTGTTTTCCGTCTTCCGGCTTGCGGTCAACCGCATTCCTGAACAACTCAGCCAGCGCTTCACGTGCCGATCCGGCCTGAAGCGCTGGCAGCAGGTTGAACCCTTCCTTGTCATAAAGGCAGCTGATGACTTTCCCATCAGACGTGATGCGGATCCTGTTGCAGCTGCTGCAGAAATTCCTTGTGAAAGCCGGAATGACGGCGACCGAGCCCTGGTGCGACGGCAGACTGAAACTGAAGAATTCCGTGGATTTGCCGGTTTTCGTTTCCATGCCGGGAAAAAGCTTCAGCAGTTCCTCCTGTATTTTTTCTGCACTGAAGAATTTCCCCGTACGCCATATCTGGTGATCATCAAATGGCTGCAGTTCCAGAAAACGGACCGTTATGGGGCTTTCCCTTGCAAGCTCGACAAAATCCGGAATCTCGTCACTGTTGATGCCCCTCATCATGACGGCGTTCACTTTCACGGTCATGAACTTCAATTCAACCAGCATGGAAAGGTTGTTCCTTGCGCGTTCGAACTCGTTTCTCCTTGTAATGGCCTGGTATCGGGTGCTTTTCAGGGTATCGATGCTGAAATTGATGGCATCGAGGCCCGCATCGGCAAGTTTTCCCAGGCAGCGGTCCAGCAGGAGGCCGTTCGTTGTCAGGGAAACCTTGTCTATTCCAGGTGTGTTTTTAGCCAGCGCTACCAGTTCCACGATATCCTTCCGCAGAAGAGGTTCGCCTCCCGTAAACCGGATTTTCGTGATCCCGAGGGATGCGAGCACCTCGATAACGGTCCCGATCTCTTCCTTTTTCAGAATATGGGTGGAGAGTGTTTGCTGCGAGTGATCTTCGCGCATGCAGTAGGCGCATCTCAGGTTGCATTGCGATGTTACGGCAATTCGCGCATAATCCACAGCTCTTTGCCGGGTATCGACGAGAATGCTTGTACTGGTACTGCTCATCTGAAGATGCTGAATAGATACGGGAACCTGGGTCTGTAGTGGAACAATGTTTTTCCCTGTGGAGTTCTCTTTTGAAGGAACCCTTGCTGCAAGAAGAGTGCCTGTTGAACTATGCGCCGTTATTTCTCACAACGGCGCACAGGGCAGGGTTTGCGATGGTTATGTAACAGGGTCAGGATACTCCGAGGATGACGCTGGAAGCCTTGAACGCCGTGGTGATTGCACTTCCTTCCCTGAGGCCGAGTTTTTGCGAACTGCCATGGGTGATAACCGCGGAGATGACATTGCCGCCGCCGACTTCAACGTCGACTTCCGTGCTGACCGGCCCTTCGATAATCTTGCTGATGGTACCGCTCAGGACATTGCGGGTGCTGATTTTAGCCGGGTCCAGATCCTGGCCGATAATGACGGAACTTGCCTTGACGATGGCATAGGCGTTCGTTCCCTCTTTCAGTCCGAGGTTGTCCACCGAGCCGTTGGTGATGATCGACGTGATTCGTACCCCGCCGTTCAGGGCGAGTATCACTTCCGCATTGACCGCGCCTTTGGTGATTTTTTCGACGGTCCCGGAAAAAATGTTGCGTGCACTGATTTTCATGGATATTCTCCTCAGGAATTGATATAGATTTTTCGTGTCCCCAAGCCTTTCTTCGAGGTTGTCAAGGAACCTCCGGTGCTCATCCTGGACTACCTTGAACTGCTCGATGACTTTTTTCCCCTCTTTTGTCAGGAGCGTCCCGCCTCCGCCTTTTCCTCCGGCCATCCTCTCGACAAGCGGCCTGTCGGAAAGGTTGTTCATCATATTGACGAGGTGCCAGGCTGTTTTATAGCTGATTCCGGATGCCTTTGCCGCGCTGTTGATCGAACCGAGCTCATCGATTTTTTCAAGAAGCGCTATCCTGTCCCCTCCGAGAAAGGGATGGCGGGCCTTCTGGAACCATATGGAACCGTCGAGCGCTATTTCCTCTTTTCTGTTTTTCACGATCAGGATGTCAGGTTGCTTCAGGTTTCCGGTTGAAAACGCACGGGTATTAAACGGATAATGGCCGTCCTGTTTTTTTACAACGGTAAAATAAGATTTTTCGTGCTATTCATGCAGCAGCGAACACAATCCAAGAGAAGAATGGAGGGATATCGGGAGGGAAAGGGCAAAAACAAGAACACACACCGGGAAAATACAGGATGTATGCCTTTTCCCGGTGCTGTGAAAGTGAAACCTATTTCAGGATAAAACCGTATTTCACCAGTACGGCTTTTGCCTCCTTGCCCTGCAGGAATGAGAGGAAGGCTTTCGCCTCCTGGTTTTTCGCTCCTTTTACCGTCAGGGCCGCGGGATAGGTTACCCTCGGGTAGAGTTTCTGGGGAATCGTGAAGAGCAGTTTCGCTTTCCGGGCCTGCAGCGCGTCGGTCCGGTAGACGAATGCGCCGTCCACTTCGCCCATCTCAGCATACATCAGGCATTCGCGGACATCCTTCGCCATGACGAGTTTGCCCTCGAGCTTGCCGGAAATACCTGCCTTTGCAAAGGCAGCGGCGGCATATTCACCGGCAGGAACGCTTTTCGGACTACCAATAGCGATTTTGTCAAGTGAAGGAATGTCGTTCATCGTCGATACTTTTTTCGTGGTCGTACCGGCAAAGACGAGGGTGTTGAAGGCAAAGTTCTTTTCCGTGGATGCTTCGATGCATTTTTTCTCTTTCAGGTAATCCATCCACTGGTTATTGGCTGCTATGAAAAGGTCAGCCGGCGCGCCGTTTTCAATCTGGCTGGCAAGGGTGCCCGAACCGCCGAAATTTTTCACGAAGGCAGTTGCCGGGTGCCTGGCAGTATAGGTGGCGGTAAGGTCGTTGATGACATCCTTGAGGCTTGCTGCCACGGAAAGGTTGAGTTCTCCTGCAATGGCTGGTATGCCGGAAAGAAGCAGTGCCGCAACGACAAGGAAGAGGCGGCTTAAAACGGTTATCGGTATTTTTTTCATGATCATTTCAGGAATGGAGCATTACGAATTTTTTGATGTTGAAAGTATCAGTTCACGACGGCAGGTAATGACAGCCGATGACCGACGGGGAAAAATAAACAATTGTTTCGTTATATCATCTTCTAAATAGCGCTTACTTTTTCGATCGTGGATAAAAAAACCCGGCGCGGAGAAACGCCGGGCAGGTGCAATGGAGAAAGAACAGGGTTCTGCGGAGAAAAAAATGGGTTTTCGTTACTTCATGGATGGCTGGCTGCAGTTCGTCGGGACTTTTCTGACGGCATCGACTTTCAGTACCTCGAGGCCGTTCACGAATTTTACATGCCGCGGCCCGGTGAATTTGTCGTTGGAGCAGAAGAGGACGAAAAGCCCGTCATCATTGAATCTATATGGCGATGGATAAAAAAATACCGCATGAGCGATATCCGCGCGTTATAGAACCTGAGGATCCGTTTCTTTCGATGATGGTTTGTGTTTCCGGCATGTTCATGTGTTTCTTTGTCCTTTCATCAGATCGATATGTTTTTGTGTATATAGCGAAAAATCCGGAAAAGGGGCATTGTCTTTATAGGTAAAAGCAAATGCCCCTTCTGTCTGTCAGTTGATCAGGTGGTCTTCACAGGCTTCACCCTCTTCGAGCGCATCGAGAATTTCGTCGATCTTGTCGGTGCTGTCGATTTCGCCATACCAGAAGTTTTCAGGATAGACGACCAGGACCGGGCCTTTTTCGCAGAGGTTCAGGCATCCGGTTGCGGATACGGCGACGTCGCTCATGCCGCGGTCGGACAGTTCGCTTTCGATATAGGGTATGAGTCCGAGGGCTTCCTTTTTGTGGCAGATGCCCTGGGGGGTTCCCTGCGCCCTGAAACTCGCGCAGACGAAAATGTGGTGTTTCGGTTTGTCCATGATGGTTTTATTGGTGTTAATTAAGTTGAAAGCAATGAGCAATGAGTGATGAGTGATGAATTTCTGGACAAGATCAGAAAATCTCGTTGCTCATTGCTCATTGCTGTGGCACTTCATCCGCATCCGTTGCCGGTTCCCGAGCATCCGGACTTGCAGGCATGAACCTGGCTGCTCTTCAAAAGGTGCTTCATGTTCTGTCCGGTAAAGACGCCATAGACCGCTTCTTCGATTACCCCCTCGAGCGCCATGACCTCGATGCCGCGAGCGGTCAGGACGGATTTCGGTGAATCTCCCGCACTGTTGACGAGCAGGGCCCGACAGTCCGACAGCGTCGAAGCAAGTGCTTCCCAGCGGTCCTTACCGCCGCCCGGAGGTGGCGCCTCGCGGGAATCGACGAGAGCGCAGCTCCGTCTTTCCTGGTCGAGCGCATAAACCAGGAACCGGTCTGCTTCGCCAAGATGCTGGTTTACCAGCACTCCTTCGAGGCTGGCTACGGCGATGAACGGCCGGTGTTCCCCGGGGTTTTTCGGCAGAAGCGCAGCTTCGTTCATTTTCGCCGTCATCTCGGGCGAGTTGAGCTCTCCGATGATGCCGACCGCATCGGCCCGGCAGCGCGCGCAGTGTTTCATCTGCGGAAGCAGCTTTCCAGCCTCTTCCTGGAGTTCCTTCACCATGAGCGGATCGGGCTCGGCTATGTTCTCGAACACGGTCTCGGTCGTGTTGTAGTAGGGCAGGCAGTTGAGAATGTCCGCATCCATCGACGCGACCTGCCGGGCGACATCGATGATATGCGTATCGTTGATGCCGGGAATGATGATCGAATTCACCTTGGCGGTAATTCCGAACCGTTTGAGCTTCTGCAGGGCAGCGAGCTGGTTTTCCAGAAGAAGCCGGGCGGCTTCGAGGTCGCGGTACATGCGTTTTTTGTACCGGACCCACGCATAGATTTCCGCTCCGATTTTCGGATCGACCGCGTTGATGGTGAGCGTGACATGACTTACCTGGAGCTCGGCCAGTTCTTCGATGTAGGGAAGCACATCGAGACCGTTGGTGGCAACGCAGAGCAGCATCTCCGGGTATTTTTCCCTGACGAGCCGGAGCGTTTCCATGGTTTCGTCAGGATTGGCGAACGGATCGCCTGGCCCGGCGATGCCGACAACCGCGATGTTGGGGGACAGGGTCAATGCCTGGTCGAGATAGTAGAGCGCCTGTTTCGGCGAGAGCACCTTGCTGGTGACACCCGGCCGGTTTTCGTTCATGCAGTCGAATTTGCGGCTGCAGTAGTTGCACTGGATGTTGCATTTCGGTGCTACCGGAAGATGGATGCGCCCGAACTTGTGCCTCGAAGAATCGTTGAAACAAGGATGGTTTTTAATGTCGATACTCATGGTTGTTCTCCGTTACATATAAGTGTAGCCGATTGGCGATGCGTTCTGGCGCTGTTCGATGATGGTGTTGACGATACGGTCGAACAGTTCCTGGGTGCCCCGGTATCCGAGGTGGTGCAGGCGCTGCCCTCCGAACCTGTCGTGGATCGGGAACCCGATGCGCACCAGCGGAAGGCGGCTGTTTTTCGACATGGTGAACCCTTTGCTGTTTCCGATGAGCAGGTCGGGCTGGAGCACGGCGGTTTCGTTTTCGATGTCCACGAAATCGACGCCGTGCCTGACCTTGATGCCTTTTTCTTCCATATCGGGAATCAGTTCCCCGAGCTTGTTCTTCATGAGGCCGCTTTTACCGCCCGATGCGCAGAGCACGGGCACGATGCCGATTTCATCGAGGAATGAAGCGACGGAGATCACCAGGTCTTCCTCTCCGTAAACGATGGCTTTTTTCCCGAAGGCATATTTGTGACCGTCGGCATAGGCGTCGACAAGTCGCCTGCGTTCATCCAGGTACTTTTCCGGGGCCGGTTTCTCGGTCAGTTTTTCCAGTATCTCAAAGAAGCGGTCGGTTTCCCTGATGCCGATGGGCAAGGCCATATGGAGGCGAGGGACGCCGAACTGATCTTCGAGGTACCCTGCCGCGGATTTCGAGGCTTCGAGCGTCGAGCCGAACTCGATGCTTGCCGCTGCGCTGCCCGTGGAGGAGATTGCGTTTCTCGGGGTCCCTCCTTTCGGGATGCGGTGGTATTCCGCCCAGGGTCCGCCGTCGAGGGTCTGCGAATAGTCCGGCAGCAGCACGAAAGGCAGCCCGAAGTCAGTGAAGATTTCCTTCAGGTATCGGATATCCGCCGGAGAGATCATGCCCGGAAAGATATTCACCAGGTGTTTTTCCGCTCCTCCCTCAGCCAGCGTTTTCACCGCCGAACGCACCGCCGCATGGAACCCGTCGATATGGCTTCCCTGGTAGCTCGGCGTGGAAGCGAAAATCATCTCCGGCATCGGTCCGTCGCTGCCGAATGCCGCTTCGTACTCCCTGAGGATCATCTGCACGTCGTCACCGATCGTTTCCGAAAGACAGGTCGTCGCGATGCCGATCACATCCGGCTTGTACTGCTGCGTCACGTTTTTCAGGCCGAGCTTCAGGTTGTGGCTGCCGCCGAAGACAGCGGTTTCCTCGTTGAAGTTCGACGAAGCGATGTCGATAGGCTCCTTGTAGTGGCTGATCAGGTAGCGGCGGATGTAGGTCGCGCACCCCTGCGAGCCGTGCAGGAAAGGAACGCACTTTTCAATGCCTTTGAAAGCCAGGCATGCGCCAAGCGGGTTGCAGAGCCTGCATGCGTTCTGTGTCGCTGTCTTTGCTGTCGTTTCCGTCATCATTGTAAACCTCCTTTTCTCGGAGCGAACTGCCATACGGGGCTCATCACCGATTCATAAACCTCTTTTGCGAAATTGTACATGCCGATAAAACCTGCCAGCGGAATTTTCCGCTCATGGTTGTGGTCGCAGAACCCGACACCGAGCTTGAAGGCGATCGGGCGTTCCTTGACGCCGCCGATGAGCAGGTCGGCTTCTTTTTCAAGAATGAACTTTGAAAGCTCGACCGGGTTCGAGTCGTCAACGATCACGGTCCCTTCGTCACACATCTCTTTCAGCCGGTTATAATCGTCCTTGTTGCCTGTCTGAGATCCGGCGAGCACAACCGACATGCCGATGGTGCGCAGCGCCTTGATGAGCGAAAATGTCTTGAATGCCCCGCCGACATAGATCGCGGCCTTTTTTCCCGTGAGCGCTTTTTTGAACTTCTGCATTTCCGGATAGTAGCGCTGGATTTCCTCCCGGACGATTACCTTCGCTTTTTCCATGATCTCTTCCTTTTCGCCGAAATACTGTGCTACGTCATAGAGCGATTTGGACATATCTTCGAAACCGAAATAGGATACCCTGATAAACGGGATGCCGTATTTTTCTTCCATCTCCTTTGCCAGGGAGGTCATCGAACCGGAGCACTGGACCACGTTGAGCGATGCGCCGTGCGAACGCCTGATCGCATCGATCCTGCCGTCACCGGTCATGGTGGCCACGACCTGGATTCCCATCTTTTCATAATATTCCCGGATGATCCAGGCTTCCCCTGCAAGGTTGAATTCGCCGAGGATGTTGATGCTGTATTTGCTGATCCCTTCTGTCGATCCGGTGCCGATCAGCTTCATGAGGGCTGTGCATGCGGCTTTGTAGCCGTCTTTCTTGGTGCCCTTGAAACCTTCGGAATGAACCGGCATGACCGGGATTCCTTTCTCTTTTTCAACTTTCCTGCAGACCGCGTCGATATCGTCGCCGATAAGTCCGATGATGCAGGTTGAATAAACAAAAGCCGCGTTGGGTTTGTACTGGTCGATCAGTTCGATGAGCGAACGGTACAATTTCTTTTCGCCGCCGTAAATGACATCCATTTCCCCGAGGTCGCTCGAAAAGCTCAGCCTGTGCAGTTCAGGGCCGGAAGAAACCGCACCCCGGATGTCCCAGGTATAGGCGGCGCATCCGATCGGCCCGTGCACGATGTGAATGGCGTCCGCCACCGGGTAAAGCACCACTCTTGAACCGCAGAAGACGCAGGCCCGCTGGCTCACGGAACCTGAAAGGCTCGTGGTATCGCATGCGATATCGATCTCTGTGTTGCCGCTTTTCTTTTCGTAAACCTGTTTTTCCCTGCCTTCAAGTATCCTGATCTCTTCTTTCATGGCGCTGACCCCTTACTGAATAAATAATTGCGTATTGCAGGGACTTCTCCCGGCCATGCCGGGAGGTTTGTTTATGTCCCTTGTACTTACTATGGCATCACTATTTATTGTCGTGAGAAGCCCGAGTGCAAGGCGGGCGGAGCGCAGAAACCGGAATGTACAGGCAGTACATGAGGATTTCGAGCACTGGCCAACGCCGTAATCGGGATTCGGAACAAATAAATAGCGGTGCCTCTACATGACCAGTTCGAACTTCTCTTCTTCAGCATTGCGGTCCTGCCGGTCCAGCAGCGCTCCGAGGATCTTTTCGACCAGCCTGAGCCCGCCGGTGTACCCGACGCTCGGGAAGTAGCTGTGCCCGATACGGTCGAGGATCGGGAACCCGAACCTGATGAACGGGATGTCCTCATCGCGGGCGATGTACTTGCCGTAGGTATTGCCGATGAGCAGGTCCACCGGTTCGTTCTTGATCCACTGGTGGAGCAGGAACATATCCGCCCCGAGGCCGTTTTTGAAGTTCGCGTACGGTGCCCTTTCCAGGATTTCCTTCATGCGCTTTTCGAACCGCATGCCCGGTGTGCCGCTGACGATGTGCACCGGTTTCATGTTCAGGTCGAGCAGGAACTCGACAAGCGGGATCAGCTGGTCGGGGTCGCCGAACAGCGCCACCTTTTTGCCATGGAAGTACTGCTCCATGTCGGCGATGACGTCCACGAGGCGGCCGCGCTCGCTGGTGATTTCAGCAGGCACCTTCACGCCGGCAGCTTTGCTGAGCGAGACGATGAACCGGTCGGTCGCCCTGAGGCCGATCGGGATTTCAAGCGTTTCGAAAGGCACCTTGAACTTCTTGTCCAGTGCGATAGCCGCAGGTTCAGCGCTGACGCAGCCGAGAGCGAGCGACATTTTGCTGTCACCGGTGCTTTTCAGTTCTGCAGTGGTTGTGCCACCTTTCGGGTAGAATTCGTGCTTGCCGGTCTGGGGCGCGTCGAGCACGTCCGATGTGTCCGGGAAGAGCACGATTTTCGAACCGAGCTCTTTCGCATAACGCTTGATCTCGCGCATGTCCGAAGGTTCCATCCATCCGGCAATGACGTTCACCTGGTCCTTTTTCTCGCCGGTCGATTCGGCGAACTGTTCGGCGATGCCCGTCACCATGTTGGCGTAGCCGGTGACGTGCGAACCAACGAAGCTCGGTGTGCTTGCATAGATGACCCGTTTCCCATCAGGGATTTTACCGTCGTCGCTTGCTTTTTTGGTGATCTGCTGCAAGTCGTCGCCGATGGTTTCCGACAGGCAGGTCGAATGCACGGCGATGATTTCCGGGTCGTATACCGCGAAAATGGTTTCGATCGCCGCAAGCAGGTTGGCCTGTCCGCCGAACACCGAAGCGCCTTCGGTGAACGAGCTGGTGGCGGCCATGACCGGCTCCTTGTAGTGCCTGGTCAGGGTGCTGCGATGGTAGGAGCAGCAGCCCTGGGAGCCGTGGCTGTGAGGCAGGCATCCGTGGACGCCGAGCGCTGCGTACATGGCCCCGATCGGCTGGCAGGTTTTCGCCGGATTGATCGTCAGCCCTTCGCGCTCTTTGATCTCTTTTGTCGTGTGTCTTAATAGCATGGTACTGTAATCTCCTTATCGTTACTGTGTGACATAGCTGGCTTCCAGCGGATCG
>CAIYPU010000009.1 GCA_903928225.1 uncultured Chlorobiaceae bacterium | reverse complement strand
GAAACTCCATGAAAAAATCCCTGAAACTGATCCCCTTACTTCTGGTTGCCCTCGCACTGAACCCTGAAGGAAACATTGCAGAAGCGAAAAAGCTGCAACCTTCAAAAAATCTTTCGAATGGACAGCCTGGATCACAGGCAACAGAACCGGTTAAAGAGCTTTACACGGTAAAAGAAATATCGTTCAGCGGGCTGGAATCGGTGAGTGATCAGGAGCTCGTATCGAGCCTGCCCCTCAAGACGGACAGCCGTATCCCGATTCCCGGCATGGAACTGACCAATACCCTGCAGTACCTCTGGCAGCTTCAGCTCTTCAGTGATATCCAGGTTGAAAAAACCGACCTCGGTCAGAAAAACGTCGGATTGAAGTTTATCGTTACCGAACTGCCGGTGCTTGACGAAGTCACTTTCAAGGGGAACCGCAAATTCAAGAACGATGAACTGAAAAAAATTGCGTCCCTGGTCACCGGAAAGAAAATCGTCGAACAGGAGCTCCTGACCGCATCGAACAAAATAGAAAAACACTACGCAACCAAAGGTTACCTGACTGCCGGAGCCGAATACCAGTTGAAGGAACACGGCAAGAACCACGTTTCCGTCGTTTTCAACATTACCGAAGGGTCGAAGGTTTCGATTGAAAAAATCAATTTCCACGGCAACAAGGCCTTCAAATCGAATAAGCTCAGGGGTGTCCTCAAGGAGACGCACCAGAACTCATGGTGGCGGAAACTGTTCGGCACTCCGAAACTCGACAAGGACAAGTTCGATGAAGACAAGAACAACATTGTGGAGTTTTACAGGAACAACGGGTACCGGGATGCGAAGGTGGTACGTGACGAGGTGAATTTCACCAGGGACCGTAAAGGCATCATGCTCGATATCTATGTGGAGGAAGGGCAAAAATACCATATCGGAAATATCTCCTGGAACGGCAATACCAAGGATTTCGCAAAGACCGAGATCCTCGAAAAAACATTCAGGATCAAAAAAGGCGATCTCTACAATGCCAAACTTATCCAGGAACGGCTGAACTTCGCACAGGAC
Organism: uncultured Chlorobiaceae bacterium; assembly: GCA_903928225.1. GTDB lineage: Bacteria > Bacteroidota > Chlorobiia > Chlorobiales > Chlorobiaceae > Chlorobium. The sequence goes on along the minus strand of CAIYPU010000009.1, from coordinate 9,089 downwards.
AACTCCGACATCAGTTCAATCTACCTCGACAGGGGCTACCTGTCGTTCAAGGCATCGCTTGATGAAGTAATTTCAAGTCCCGACACCGTGGACCTCGCGATTTCCATCAGGGAAGGCGAGCCTTATGAGATCAACACCGTCACCATCAATGGCAATACCAAGACAAAAGACCATGTCATCAGGCGTGAGCTCCATACCGCCCCCGGCGACATGTTCAGCCGGAAGAATGTTGTACGGAGCATAAGGGAAATCAGCATGCTCAACTACTTCGACCAGACGAAAATAGAACCCGATATCGAGCCGAACCCTGGAAACAACACGGTCAACCTTTCTTACAACGTCACCGAAAAGCAGAGCGACACCTTCAACGCGTCTATCGGTTACAGCTCCAGCGGCCTGATCGGTTCGCTCGGTGTGACTTTCAACAATTTTGCGCTCGGTGACCTGTTCAACCGAAGTGCCTATCACCCCGTACCAAGCGGTGACGGCCAGAAGCTTGGATTCCAGTGGTCATTCGGAAGCAACTCATACAGGAATCTTTCCCTTTCCTTTACCGAACCATGGGCTTTCGGCGGACCGACAGCTCTTGGTGCGACGGTCTTCAAAACCCATCTCTCTTACGATTATACCAACGACAGCGTTGACAATCCTACGACCATTGACCAGTACGGAGCAACAATGTCCATCGGGAGAAGGCTGACATGGCCGGACAACTACTGCACAATCGGCTGGAAATTGAAATACAGGCATACCAACGGGGGCCTTCTTGCCTATTATGAAAACCCGTCCGATGCACCTGATGAAGCTGACGAGTTTTCAATCTCCCAGACCATACGCCGCAACAGCATCGACAACCCCATCTACCCGAGAAGGGGCAGCAACAACTGGCTGACGGCCCAGCTTGCAGGAGGACCGCTTCCGGGCAATGTCGACTTCTACAAGTTCACTGCAGGGTCTACCTGGTACTTCCCGATAACAAGAAAACTGGTGCTGAACCTTTCAACCCAGCACGGCTATCTGTCGACGTTCAAAGACACGGATTACATTCCTTACACCGAATACTTTTACATGGGCGGAAACGGCATGTCCACACTGCCGACAATTCCATTGCGCGGCTACGATGACAGAAGCCTCGGTACGTTGCTCGACAGTTCATCCTCTTCTACGCTTTACGCCGGCAAAATTTATTCGAAGTTCACCACAGAACTGCGTTACCCAATTACCATGAGCCAGTCGGTAAGCATATACGGGCTTGCATTTGCGGAAGCCGGCGGTCTCTGGCAAGATGCTTCATCGGTAAATTACGGCGACCTGAAAAAATCGGCCGGTCTGGGCCTGCGCCTCTACCTTCCGATCATCGGGCAGATCGGCTTCGATTACGGTTACGGTTTCGACACGGTGCCCGGCTCCTCTTCACAAGGGTGGAAATTCACCTTCAGCTTCGGAACACAGGAGGAATAATGAGTTAATACTCTGATGAAGAGTAAAAAGAACTGGATAAATCTTATAGAATATTTTACATTGAAGAAATATTACTTTTTTTGTTCTTTTTTCAACAAACACACACCCTCAAATTTCGTGGAGGAAATCATGAAAAAAACGCTTTCTCTTCTTGCTGTTCTGGCATTAGCAGGAGTTGTCAATGCTCCGGCACAGGCTTCGACCCGTTATGTCAGTGCAATGGCTGGCATCTCCTGGATGAACGATATCGAAATCACCGATACCGAACAGCCCTCCGACAGCTTCATTACCCTGGTTACCGATGGCGGGTTTACCGCCGCAGGCGCCGTGGGCTGCGATTACGGCACCACCCGTGCGGAGCTTGAACTCGGCTACCAGCACAACAGCATCAAATCAGGATCATGGGTTGATTATGAAGAATCAGCTGGCAGCGGAGAATTTTCCGGAAGCGTCAATATCATGTCCCTGATGGCCAACGGTTTCTATGATATCGACCTCGGCGGCGGCACGGAACTCTATGCTATGGCTGGTGTCGGCGTAGCCCAGGTTTCTTTCAAGGATATGCTCTGGGTCGAAGAGGGAGACGAATACACCGACAGCTTCGATGAAACAACCATCGCATGGCAGGTTGGAGCAGGACTCGCGGTACCTGTCGGCGACAATGTGAAATTAGACCTGCGTTACCGCTACTTCGCCACCACCAATGTCACTCCCGACGATGTAGCTGCCGATTTCGAAGTGTTCTCGGAAACCGGCAAATTCAGCATTTCCAGCCACAGTGTCATGCTCGGCATGAGGGTTGCCCTCTGATGCGGACTTTCTTCATCATGTGAACAAAAAGGAGGCAAAGGCCTCCTTTTTGTTATGCCTCTCTTCCCATTTTAGCCGGGCAGTTCTGCTTTCCCGGAAAAGTGAGGCACTATCCGGTGACGTTTTCCTCATGGAATGACGAACCGGAATAATGAGATTGTCTTGCGTTTTCCTCCTTGCAGGAAGCCTCCACGAATGCTTGAACCGCCTCGCTTCATGTTCGTAAGAACAAAAAAGCGAGATAAATGAAAAAAAAGGTTGAACGGTAATGAATATTCGGCTATTTTTATAAGTGATTGACCGGTTTGTTTTATTTATGACCGGAAATGATTCATCACAAACACACACATAACCTAAATCCCCAGAAGCCATGAAAAAAACTCTTTCTCTTCTTGCTGTTCTGGCAGTGGCAGGAGTGGTCAATACTCCGGGACAGGCCGCTACCCGTTATGTCAGCGCAATGGCAGGCGTAAACTGGCTGAATGACACCAATGCGTCAGCCACCACCGATTATGTCGATTATGAACCATTCTCCAACAAACTGCTGTTCGACAGCGGCTTTACCGCCACTGCGGCTGTCGGTTGCGATTATGGCACAGTCAGGGCTGAAATCGAAGCCGGTTATCAGCAGGGCGATTTCAATATCGGCGGCGAGGATGGCTATGGACCGTTCCAGGAATACCCTGATTACGACTGGGCAGGTTTCTTTTTTGGAAGCGGCAAATCGAATGTCTACTCACTTATGCTTAACGGCGCGGTCGACATTCCTGTCGGAGGCGGTGTCGAGCTCTACGCCATGGCAGGTGTCGGCGTAGCACAGGTCAACCTCGAAGCCACAGGCGGAGTGCCGTGGGAAGAAGGTTATTACAGTGGCGGCTACAGTTACGGTGAAGATAGCGGCGTAGACGACGTCAGCTACAAGGCCCATGCGACGACGCTTGCCTACCAGCTTGGCGCAGGTATCGCGATTCCCCTGTCGAAAGGCGTGAAACTCGATGCCAGGTACCGTTACTTCGCCACGACCGACTTCACCATCACTGCGCCGGATCATTCTTTCACTGATTATAACGATTATGGTTATGGCTACGGCTCATACGAATCCGAATACTGGACTCCGCAGGCCAATATGAATGTTTCAAGCCATAGCGTTCTTGTCGGCTTGAGGGTAGATATTTAAGACTCTCGGACAGTTTGACCAAAAGGAGGCTTCGGCCTCCTTTTTTGTTAGCAGTGCTCCTGTACCATCGCAGATCTCTGCATATTCCCGAGACTCCCCTACGACCAGTCCCGGACCCGGCATCATAAAATCGGAAATGAAAAAGCCGCCTGAACAGGCAGCCTTTTCATCTCTTTATATTCATACGATGTCATTACCGACCTGAAAACCCTGTCATGAACTGCTTTTCAGGCGTGAAATCTCATCCCGCAAACGTGCGGCCTCTTCATAGTTTTCATTGGTTATGGCGTCGTTGAGCGCCGTCTGCAGTTCGTCCAGCCTGTTCTCCGGAGAAACGGGAAGGGGTACCGGTTCCTCGGCTTCCCGTACCGTCTCTTCCTCGCCCTCTTCGCCCTCTTCCTTCTGCTCTTCACGGATACCTGCCTCGTTCATGATCTCTTCCGTAACGTACAGGGGCGCATTGAAACGCACGGCAATAGCGATGGCGTCGCTGGGACGGGCATCGATCTCGTGAACAACCCCGTTTGCCTCGCAGACCACCTTTGCATAGAATGTTTCGTTATGCAGTTCATCGATAATGACTTCATTGACATGCAGGTTGAACACATCCGCAATGTTTTTGAAAAGGTCATGGGTAAACGGCCTTGGGGGTTTGATATTCTCGAGCTTGAGTGCGATGGCCTGGGCTTCGAACCCTCCGATGATGATGGGAAGCTTGCGCTTTCCTTCGAGTTCATAGAGAATGAGCGCATACGCCCCGTTGGTGTGGGGGCTTGTTGATAGACCTAAAATATCGACCTGGAGTTTACGCATCGTCTGAAATAAAAAATATTGCCTTGCAGCGGGAGCTGTATTTATAAAATCCCACAACCATTAAACAGAAATGTAGCGTTAATCATTTCTTCTTCAAAAATTCGCGCACCTCTTTGATCAGCTTTGGAATAACGGTATGAACATCTCCGACGATGCCGAAATCGGCGACATCGTAAATCGGCGCATGCCTGTCGCTGTTGATGGCTGCGAGCGTTCCCGCACCGCCTGTCCCGGCAAGGTGCTGGACCGAACCGGAAATGCCGCAGGCAAGGTACAATCGCGGCGCAACGGTCTTGCCCGTCTGCCCTATCTGTTCGGAATGCGGACGCCATCCCTGGTCAACTACCGCCCTGCTTGCGCCGACCGCCCCGCCCAGGAGCCCGGCAAGCTCGTCAAGCATCGCGAACGCTTCAGCGCTTCCCATTCCCCGGCCGCCAGCAACGACAATGCCAGCTTCGGACACATCGGGCCGAGCGGCGGTCATGGCAATCATCTGCACCACAGCGGAAGCACGGGTGGTGTCACCGGAAAGATCATCGACCGGTATAATCACGATCGCACCTTCTTTTCGGGGTACTGCGGAGCTGCCCTGCGATGAAATCGTATAAATCCGCCTTCCGGTTTCTGCTGCAAATGATGCGACGACTGAACCGGAATAGACGGAACGGCTGCATGTTCCTGCTCCGATTGCCGAAGGCCAGGAGCAACCCGAAAGCAGCGAATCTCCCAGCCTGACTGAAAGTCTCGGGGCAAGGTCACGCGAAAGCGCCGTATCGGCAAATACAAGAGAGGAGCACCCTGAGCGTTCGAAGAGTTCCGCAACGGTTTGCGTGTACTGTTCCGGCTGGTAGAGGCCAAGGAGATCGCTGCTGACATGATAGATGGTGCAGCTGCCCGAAAGCACGGTTTCGATACCCACCGTGGAGGCGGGACCGGCAATGATTCCGGAGAGAGGCTGGCGCTCGGCATCGGCTGCAGCCGGTTCCTGGAGACGGTTCCACAGGTCGATCGACGCCTGACGTACCATTCCGTCCCGCTGTTCGAGAAATACCAGGATTCCGCTCATATTATCCCCGTTGTCATTTCATCTTCAAAGCAGGTGCAATTCATCGGAAAGCACTCCGAGAAGTTCCTTTTCATCGCGTACAAAACGGCACTGTTTTTTTCTGGCGACAGGCTCCAGTCCGATCAACCGGACATGGGGTTTTCCTTCAAGCCCGGCAGGAAAGATTTCGATAGGCTTTTTCCTCGCTTCCATGACTGCCCTGATACTTACGTTGCGAGGGGTGTTCAATCCTTTTTCAACACTGAACAGGGCGGGAAGTTTCACACTGCTGCATTCGATACCGTTTTCGATTTCCCTCTCGGCATCGAAACCTTCCGCAGTTTCCTTCAGAGCAGTGACACCGCTCACGGAAGCGATTCCGAGCAATTCGGCAAGCATGACCGGAACCTGTTCGCTCTGGAAGTCGGTGGACTTTTTACCCGAAAAAACGAGGTCCGGCAAAACGTCCCCGTAAAAACCCGAAACAGCCTGAGAAAGCAGCATAGCTGTCTGGCATGGATCAATGGCATCTTCCACAGGGACGAGCACTGCGCCGTCTGCTCCCCTGGCAAGGACCTTGCGAAGCAGTTCCGTCGACGAGGCCGGTGCTGCCGAGAAAACCGTCACGCTTCCTTTTCCATGGCGCTCCCTGATACGAACGGCTTCCTCGAGCGCATACTCGTCATAGGGGTTCATGACCAGATTGAGCCTCGAATGGTCGAGCGCTCCATCGACAATGTCTATGACCGAAGCGGTATCGGGCACAAAACAGACCGTAACGGCTATTTTCATCTGGTTGTCATTGTTATTACTCCCTGCTCTCTTCACGCTGTCTTTTCACATCACTCTGTCTTTTTCCTGTCATTCTGAGCGGAGCGAAGAATCCAAAAACAGCAATGTCAGGAAATGACGTTCAGCATAACGAACCGTGATGACCTGCTGAGCCACGCGTATCCGGCCGCTGTCGCATACGGACCTTGAACTATAATAAGGTCGCTTCACCTGTATTTCCGACGAAGGTCAACGCTTGACAGGGAAAAGCCTTCCCGTGAATCCGACCAGACCAATGCCCGGTCTCGAAAAGGCGAAAAAAAAGCCGCTCGAAAGCGGCTTCTTTTTCTATGTGCCCGAGAGGAGATTCGAACTCCTACACCTTTCGGCGCCACCCCCTCAAGATGGTGTGTCTACCAGTTTCACCACTCGGGCTTGCACAGAGGATTATGAACAATCCGGTGAGAATAGAAGGACTCGAACCTTCGACCCTCTGCTTAAAAGGCAGATGCTCTACCGACTGAGCTATATTCTCAACCAATGACCAGGGTACAGAAACGCTGCCGGAACTTACTTGTTCTGGTATCTCTGACGCTTCTTGTGCCGATTCTTACGGCGCGCCTTTTTGCGTTTGTGCACCGCCATCTTATGACGTTTTCTTTTTTTTCCGCAGGGCATAGGCTCTGTATTTCCTCTTGATTTAAAGGCTGATAATATAGGATTTATTTCAAAAAGTGCAAACAGAATTTCTTATCGAACCGGTATTTTATTGTATTGCAACGCTCCGAAAGAACATCAGGCATTCATATACTTGAAAAATTCCCTGTTGTCTTTGGTGTCGGCCATCTTCTCCCTCATGAACTCCATGCATTCGATGGGGTTCTTGTCGGCAAGGTATTTCCTGAGAAGCCATGTACGCGAAAGCTCTTCCTGGGAAAACAGCAACTCCTCCTTGCGGGTGCCCGATTTGAGGATATCGATCGACGGAAATATCCTCCGCTCGGAAAGCCTGCGGTCAAGCACAAGCTCCATGTTGCCGGTACCTTTGAACTCTTCGAAAATGACGTCGTCCATGCGCGATCCGGTATCGACAAGTGCGGTCGCGATGATGGTGAGGCTTCCCCCTTCCTCGATATTGCGGGCGGCGCCGAAGAACCTCTTGGGTTTGGTCAGCGCATTGGCATCGATACCGCCGGAGAGGATCTTGCCCGAATGGGGAATGATGGTGTTGTGCGCGCGCGCCAGCCTGGTGATCGAATCGAGCAGGACCACGACGTCCCTGCCGACCTCGACGAGTCGCTTTGCCTTTTCAAGGACCATATCGGCAACGAGCACATGCCTTTCCGGGTCTTCGTCAAAGGTCGAGCTCACGACTTCCGCCGCAACGCTGCGGGCCATGTCGGTCACCTCTTCAGGGCGTTCGTCAATAAGAAGAACAATCAGGAAAACCTCGGGATGGTTCTTGATGATGGCGTTGGCGATCATCTGCAGCAGCATGGTCTTGCCGGTTTTAGGCTGTGCAACGATCAGCCCCCTCTGCCCTTTTCCGATTGGAGTGAAAATATCCATGATGCGGCCGCAGAACTCGGACTGCTTGGTCTCGAGCTTGATGCGTTCACGGGGAAAGAGAGGAGTGAGGTTTTCGAAATAGGGGCGTTCGCGGGTGATTTCAGGATCGTTGCCGTCGATAGTGTTGATCTTCAGCAGGGCAAAAAACCGCTCGCCTTCCTTCGGAGCCCTGACCTGGCCGGAAACCGTATCGCCGGTGCGCATGTTGAACCGCTTGATCTGCGAAGGGGAAACATAGATATCGTCCGGAGAAGAGAGATAGTTGTAGTTGGCCGAGCGCAGGAAACCGTACCCTTCCGGAATAACCTGCAGAACGCCGGTATTGACCATGACCGTCGCATTTTCGGGGTCGGTGTTCTTCTGGGACTGGGCCTCGATGATCTTGAAAATCAGCTCTTCCTTGCGCAGGCCCGCCGCAGTGACACCGATCTCTTTTGCCAGTGCATGAAGCTCATGAACCTTCTTTTTCTGGAGCATGTTGATGTCCAGACCTTTAGTAACCGAATTGTTCGACATGGTATTGATTTTTCAACGCTTGTAGTTAGAGAACAGGTGTCATGGCATGGGTCCGGAAACAGTCCGGCTGCAGTTCCTGGTTTCAGAACCGGTTGACGGCATGGTTAACGGGCTTTGATGCTTTGCAATGTAAACATGAAAGCAGGAAGAAGATGACAGGGGTAGTATTACCAATATTAGAAAAAGGGATAACCAAAAACAAGGATTATCGCTCAGGGAAGCACGCCTGGTATCATGGAGAGTTCGGTGAGACTTTCCCAAATATACGATTTTTCCCGTTAAAAGAGCCATTTCGTGTTCTTCACGTGAGATAGTGTGAAAGGATGTCCCCTGCCAGATAAAACGAACCGGTCACCAGCACCAGGTCTTCTTCGCCGGCACTGTCAAGGATGAAGCCGAGGCCTTCTCCGGCATTTCCGAATGCAAAAGCCCCGCATCCTTCGCGTCTGCATATCTCGGCAAGCTCGCCGGAAGGAAGGCTCCTCTCGGACGGAATGGAAACAGCTGCGATTGTTCCGCCGAGCCTCGCAAGTTCCCGGACGACAGATGGGGCATCCTTGTCGGAAGCAAGCCCGAGCAGGATATAGACCGAACGGTACAAGTGCCGGAACCCGAGCAGGGTATCGACGGTGCGCTTCATGCCGTCGGGGTTGTGCGAAACGTCAAGATAGATCGACGGTTTCATCCCTATTTTTTCAAGCCTCGCCCTGTAACCGGTTTCCAGCATCCGTTCTATACCGGTCCTGATGTGGCGTTCAGGGATTTCCGCATCTTCGGCGACCATCACCGCAAGCGTGATATTGGACGCATGGAAGGTTCCCGTCAGGGGGACGCGCATGCCCCGGTAACAATTCCTGCGGGTCGCGATGTCGAGCAGAAAAGAACCTTCCCGAGAGGCTGTCACGTTCCATACGGCATCTTTTCCGG
>CAIYPU010000008.1 GCA_903928225.1 uncultured Chlorobiaceae bacterium | reverse complement strand
CTCAGTCCTCAGTCCTCAGTCCTCAGTCCTCAGTCCTCAGTCCTCAGTCCTCAGTCCTCAGTCCTCAGTCCTCAGTCCTCAGTCCTCAGTCCTCAGTCCTGAGTTCCCCATTACCCAGCTCCAACCTTTTTACACCTTTTTACACCTTCCGTTTGAAAAACACAAAAAATATCACTACAATATACCCATCACACGGAGTAATCACGTAGTTCATATGCCGGACTGTCCCACCCCTGCTGGCCGCATATCTGTAGTTTTTAATCGTGAAAAGTACATCATGCCGCTTTACGGCATTTCCGCCGCTTCACTGGCGTTCGATGTTCGTTTTCATTTTTACGCTATTCAGAAGATGTGCTCAAGTCGAAAACAACCGTCTCCCCCATGGATATATTTGAAACCTCATTTTTTGCGCCGGGAATCACTTCGATGCTGGCTGCCGTCCTCCTGGTTACGACAAAGGGATGGCACGGCAAGTATTCGATCGACGGGACGGTCGGAGTGCAGAAGTTCCACAAGGCCCCCACACCGCGTATAGGCGGTATCGCCATCGCGGCCGGGCTTGCAGCGGCCCTGCTGCTTTCGCAGGGTTCCGCATCGCCGCTGCTCGGGCAGTTACTGATTGCGGGCCTGCCTGCATTTGCGGCCGGGCTGGCGGAAGATTTCACCAAAAAGGTCGGTGTCCGCACACGCCTGGCAGCGACGATGTCGAGCGCCCTCCTCGCTTTCTTTCTCACCGGGTACACCCTGACCCATCTTGAACTGCCGGGTATAGACCCCTGGTTCGCCTTTCTTCCGCTTTCGCTGGCTTTCACGATTTTCGCCGTGGCGGGCGTAGCCAATGCGGTGAATATCATCGACGGGTTCAACGGCCTTGCCGGCGGCACCCTCGTAATCTGTTTTTCCGCCCTGGGAATGATCGCCGCTCAGGCAGGCGACTTTCAGCTGGCGCAGCTCTGCGCTATTACAGCTGTTGTTGTGGTAGGATTTCTGGTGGTGAATTTCCCGTTCGGCAAGCTTTTTCTGGGCGACAGCGGCGCATACCTGCTCGGCTTCCTGCTGGCATGGACCGCCGTGATGCTGCCGATGCGCAATCCTGTGGTTTCTGTCTGGGCCCCGCTGCTGGTATGCGGGTATCCCGTGATTGAAACCATTTTCAGTATTTTGCGCCGCCTCATGAGCAGCTGCCATCCCGGCCATGCCGATTGCAGCCACTGTCACAGCCTGATCAAGATTGGAATCGTGCGCCGGCATTTTTCCGGCCTCCCTCAATTCATGCGCAACAGCCTGGTTTCGCCGTTCTGCTGGTCGTTCGCGCTCGTGCCTGCGGGGCTCGGCGTTGCCTTCAGCGGCCGTACCGAACTCCTTGCGGCATCGCTGGTCGGCTGCTTTGCCCTGTACTCCATGTTTTACTTCTTCCTTGTCTGGAAATTGCACAGGGCGGCATCGCAAAGCGGTGTCACCTTCGACGGGAAGCCATCTTCATCCACGCACCGGCAGGCAGAACAGCCAGCACCTGCGCTGACTGAAAAACTTTTATGAAGCTGAGGATTTTGAATGCCGAATTCCGGATCGTCCGGGAACCAGAATTGACCTGTCACCTGACACCTCACTTTTCACAGCCCACTACCCATTAACACTTGCATATGACACATTTTATCACTACTATAACTCACATGAGTACTGCATAATAACGATTTTTTCAGCACCATTTTTCAGCTGCAACCACTTTCCCCCCCCATCAATGAAAGCGTTGATTGTTTCAAACGTGAAAACGTCGCGTGTAGTATCGCGGTTTTTTCATAAAAATACTTAACGCTATTTAAGGGTAAAAGTGGCGAAATTGATTGGAAGGGTATATCACCCGCAGGGGAAATGGCCGGAAAAATCGATTTATACGGGCTTTTCCTGGCAGAGTCTGATTTTCGGGATCTTCTGGTTCGCTTTCAACGAGATGTGGGGCTGGTTCTTCATATCTTCCGTCCTTGCCGTTGCAACTTACGGCCTCAGCTGGCTGGTCTTTCCGTTTTTTTTCAATTCCCTCTACCTGAAGTACCTACTGAACAAAGGATTCAGGTATCTTTAGCCAAAAAAGGGCTTTTCCCCACTCATTGCTCATTGCTCATTGCTCATCGCTCAGCACTCAGTCCTCAGTCCTCAGTCCTCAGTCCTCAGTCCTGAGTTTCCAACTTTCCACTTTCCAAATCCCATTCCCCCCTCATTGCTCATTGCTCATTGCTCAGTCCTCAGTCCCCCCACAGGGTCGATAATGGAACTGCCCACAAGCCATTACCAACAGGCATGGTATCAGTGCCATCATAAAGCAAAATCCCCATTTTGAACAGATCACCGGCAACGCTCGACAGTTTTTTCAGGCCGCGAAAATCACCGGCATTCACGGTAGCGGTGGATTTTACCTCGACTCCAATGAGTTGACCGGAAGAGCTTTCGATCACTATATCCACTTCAAACATGTCAATATCCCGATAGTAAAGTAATCGATAGTCGCCTTCCGCTGTGGTGCTATGCTTGAGAAGTTCACCATACACGAAGGTTTCCAGAAGCGTTCCGAATCTGCTTCGATCCCGCTTTACTTCGCTTGCGCCAAGATCAAGCAATGTGGCCAGCAAACCGGAATCGATAAACTGCAGCTTTGGAGTTCTGACAATACGCTTGAGTCGATTCCTGGCCCAAACATCAACACGCCTTAGTAAATACATCTGCTCCAGCACCCCTGCATAACGGGCAACCGTCTTGCTGTCGAGCCCGACCTGGCTTCCCAGTCGAGTGTAATTACACATCTGGCCCGATACTTCAGCGAGGCTGCGTAAAAACCTTGGTAACTGATCGAGCTTCTCAATGCCGGCGACATCGCGAACATCACGCTGAATGATTGCATCCATATACTGACGAGCCCAAACAGTCCGTCTGCGCGCACTTGTACGGGAAATAGCCTCAGGATAGCCGCCCCGTAAGACCGATTCTGTCAATTCATCTCCTGTCAATGGTCTGGCGACATCGAGAATCCGTCCGGCAAAAGCCGAATCGATCCAATTCGCTTTACTCCCGTAAAGTTCGCTTTGAGACAGCGGCAGCAACGTGAGTGTCTCCATTCTCCCGGCAAGGGAATCCGCCACTGCAGGCAGCACCATCAAGTTCGCCGATCCTGTCAGCAAGAACCGCCCTGGGCGCCGATCCTCATCAACACTTTTCTTGATTGCGAGCAATAGCTGAGGTACACGCTGGATTTCATCAATGACTGCGCGATCAAGACTGCGAATCATTCCAACAGGATCATCTTTGGCTGAAAGAAGCGTCAACTGATCATCCAGAGTAAAATAACGCATGCCGTGGGTTGCCATCTGACGCACCAGGGTAGTTTTCCCTGCCTGACGCGGCCCTGAAAGCAGAACCACAGGCGTATCGCCAAGCGCCTCAGCGATGCGCATTTCAATCATCCGAGGATAAATAGTGGATATATTCATGAGTACAAGCTCTCGTAAAATATGGAATCAACAACCGTAAATTACGGAATACAAGCTTGATTATAATGGAATGCCGGCAGAAAGGATTTCCCCTATGCCGATCCTGACGGAGATAATTCCGGGGTTTGGGCTCTGGGGTCCGGAATGTGCCGAGGACTCAGTCCTCAGTCCTCAGTCCTCAGTTTCCAACTTTCCACTTTCCAAATCCCATTCCCCGCTCATTGCTCATTGCTCATTGCTCATTGCTCATTGCTCAGTCCTCAGTCCTCAGTCCTCAGTCCTCAGTTCCCCAAAACCGGCGGCCTTCCTATGGAGTAATAGACAAACCCCAGCTGCTGCATGAAGTCGGGACTGTAGATGTTCCTGCCGTCGAAGATCACCGGGCTTTTGAGGTCGCGCCTGATCATGTCGAAATCGGGGCTGCGGAACTGCAGCCATTCGGTCAGAACCACCAGCGCATCGGAGCCTTTCACCGCGTCATCGGCACTCTGCGCGAAATGGATGCCCTCCTGCTCCCCCCAGATGCGACGGGCTTCCTGCATGGCGACCGGATCGAACACCCGAACCCTGGCGCCGGCTTCGAGCAGCTCCCCGATCACCCTGCGGCTCGGGGCTTCGCGCATGTCGTCGGTGTTCGGCTTGAAGGCAAGGCCCCAGATGGCGAACACGCAATCTTTCAGCTCCCCGTCGAAGTGCTCCCTGATCTTGCGCACAATGCTCCCCTTCTGGTCGTGGTTGACCGCCTCGACCGCCTGCAGGATCCTCGAATGGTAGCCGTGCTTGTGCGCCGTGCGCTCCAGCGCCTGCACGTCCTTGGGGAAACAGGAACCGCCATATCCCACGCCGGGATAGATGAACGAAAACCCGATGCGCGAATCGGATCCGATGCCACGGCGCACCGCTTCGACATCGGCACCCACGCGCTCCGAGATGTTTGCGATCTCGTTCATGAAGCTGATTTTCGTGGCCAGCATCGCATTGGCCGCATACTTGGTCAGCTCGGCCGAACGGATGTCCATGGCGATGAACCGCTCATGGCTCCGGTTGAAGGGCGAATAGAGGAACCGCAGGAGCTCCTTGGTCCTCGGATCGTCCACGCCGACCACAATGCGTTCGGGCTTCATGAAATCGTTGATGGCATCGCCTTCCTTGAGGAACTCGGGGTTCGAGACCACGTCGAAATCGATTTCGGTGCCGCGTCCGGCAAGCACCGAACGGACCTTTTCCCTGACCAGGTCGGCCGTACCGACCGGCACGGTCGATTTGTTGATGACGATGCGGTACTCCTGCATGTGGGTGCCGATGCTTTCGGCAACGCTGAGAACATGGCGCAGGTCCGCCGATCCGTCCTCGTCGGGCGGGGTGCCGACGGCGATGAACTGGAAGAGCCCGAACTCGACCCCTTCACGGATATCCGAGGTGAAGCGGAGACGGCCTTCCCTGCTGTTTTCGATGACCAGTTCCTCGAGGCCGGGCTCATGGATGGGAATGATGCCTTCTTTCAGCCGGTCGATCTTGTGCCGGTCGATGTCCACACACAGGACGTCGTTGCCCACTTCAGCAAAACAGGCCCCGGTTACAAGGCCGACGTAACCGGAGCCGAATATCGTTATTTTCAT
>CAIYPU010000007.1 GCA_903928225.1 uncultured Chlorobiaceae bacterium | reverse complement strand
GATATACCAGCCGATAATCGCTCCGATAATCGCTCCAAAAATGCCGCTCAGCGAAACAATGCTTCCGATGAGGCTGATGACGGACGCATAAAAAAGAAGCGTCCACGCTTTACGGGTACGCTTGAACATACCGGGCACGGCAATGATTTCCAGGACCATCGTGATAACGGCGATAATGACACCGACCGTAGCCTGGAAACCCCAGCTGAAACCGTACAGGCCGTATCCTCCCAGGGCCGCGAACGGCGAAAGAATTGCGGTCAGGCCAAGGGCTGCAAAAATGATCGGCAATGAAAGCACGGCAAAAATGATCACCAGATAGGGTGAGACATTGACAATGAACTCCTTCACTTCCGCTGGCAGGGAAAACGGTGCCTTGTTCACCATATATTCGTCGAGCAAGGCTTCGAGCTGTGAGAGGACGCCTTTCGCATCCGGTGTTTGTTCTGTCATAGTGTCGGGATTTTATGGTTCGGTTGAAAAGTCAAGCAAGCAAAACGGGGTGCTGATCAGGAAAAAACAGGTTTTGGAACACCGGCGCCAGGTGCCGGAAAGGTTACCAGTCCGCCGATGCGAGGCCGATGATATCCTTGTAGGCAATCGCCGCAGCACATGCCGATACCGGTATGGATACAAAAGTCCCGATACCGAGTGCAAGCACGCCAAGAATGTTGATCGCGAAAAGGACGAAAGCGAAACCGAAAAAAGAAAACCAGTGCCTCGAAATGATCTTGCGGCTTATTTCCATTGCCTGCCAGAAATCCATCCGGTAATCGATGATGAGAAATGTCGTGAACATGTAGCATACCGCCAGATAGAGGCCTGGAACAATCAGCAGGATAAGACCGATACAGACCAGGAACCCTCCCGCGAGACCGGCAAGAAAAAGAGGCAGGAAGTAGTTGAACCCCCTGAAAAAATCGGAAAACTGGAAAGACTGCCCGCTGAGGATCCTGAAGGCCGCGATGGCATAACCGGCATAAAATGTTGTCGTCACGGCGGATATGACGAGGGAACCGGCAAAATTCATCCGGGAGCTTACTGCCGATGCGACGAAGATGACAAGGGTAAAGCCCAGAAACTCACCGACATGCTCCTTGAAGATCGCCCATGCCTGCCTGATATACTCCCCGGTGTTGAAAGATATGTTCGCTTCGGCATAGTGATCGAATAACCGGGGATCCACTTTCGAACCGAAATCAAAAGCCGCCATGGCAGTTCTCCTAATTAACCGTTCAGCAGAATGTATGGCCTTCTGCAGGTTCAGCGACAGATGAAAACCCTGAAAAGCACATTTTCGTCTGGCTGCAGAAGGTACCGCACGAGTACACGAAATTAAGGCACAAACACACAAGGTACAAACTGAAAACAGGGAAATGCCGGATAAAGCCGTATTAATGAACCCGGAAATCTGCATCAAGCGCAGGCGGAAAGAATTTCTGGGTTTTGAACTTGCACAGGAAAACCGATACCGAGCCGTCTTTCCGGAGCACCGCCACGCCGCCGTCCTGCCAGGGCCCGTTTTCATAATGCCACGGGCTGACCGGCGGATCTCCCTGGTTCTGGTGGATATTGTGGACCCCGTAGCCTACCCTGAACCGCTCGCCGTAAATAAAAAGCCTGCCGGGGTCGGAAAGCAGCGGTTCAAGGTCGGCAAAAGCTTCGACGCCTGTGCCGTGTTTCCATACCGGCACAATCTGCCGTTCTTCATCCCCGCTCTCCCTGAGCGCGTCATGAACACCCCTGCGCATGATCCGGCCGGTAGGCAATAGCGCCTCGCTGCGGTAATAGTCGAGCGCCCCTGAACCCCTGCGGCTCTCGAGGAAGTGCCAACCCTCCTGAAATTCGCTGACAGGGCCCAGATCGTCCCGGGTCATATCGACAACCCGCCACTGCAAACCATTCGCATCATTCTTGCTGTCG
>CAIYPU010000006.1 GCA_903928225.1 uncultured Chlorobiaceae bacterium | reverse complement strand
TTCTGAGCAAAGCGAAGAATCCATAACTTATTGGTTAGTAAAAGAATGGATGATTTGAGCCTTATTGATACCGTATTAATGGCTGGGGACCGGGAAGTGCTGAGGACTGAGGACTCAGGACTGAGGACTGGAAATTGGAAAGTGGGATTTGGAAAGTGGAGACTGGGGAATGGGAGGTTGGATGTAAGAAAACAGGAGTGAGTGCTGAGGCGAATGAAACTGTCAATTCCGTTTAGCTCCGGTTAGCAGCAATAGCTCTGATTTTGTCATTCTGAGCAAAGCGAAGAATCCATAACTTATTGGTTAGTAGTAGAATGGATGATTTGAGCCTTATTGATACCGTATTAATGGCTGGGGACCGGGAAGTGCTGAGGACTGGGAATTGGGGACTGGGGAATGGAAAGTGGGGTCTGGGAAGGACTGAGGGCTGAGGACTGAGGACTGAGCACCGACCCTTTGGTCCCTGCAGTCCTTTCTGTCCCTTTCTTAAAAGAGGCCGCCTTTTTGATCAGGCGGCCTCTTCCTGTTTTATTTCGCGTAGGCGATGGACCGTTTTTCCCTGACGATGGAAACCTTGATCTGCCCCGGATACTGGACGTCGGATTCGATCTTGCTGGCAATGTCATGGGCAAGCATGTCGGCCTGGGAATCGCTGACGTTATCGCCTTCCACGATCACCCTTATCTCCCTTCCGGCCTGCAGCGCGTAGGTTTTCAGGACGCCGGGGAAACCTTTGGCGATCTCTTCGAGGCTTTCCAGGCGTTTCACGTTGCCGTCAGCCGTGACGGCGCCCCTCGCTCCCGGACGTGAAAGCGAAATGACGTTTGCGGCTTCGACAAGGTCTGCAATCGGCGACTCTTTTTCGGCTTCGCCGTGATGGGCGGCAATAGCGTTGAGCACCACGGCCGATTCGTTGAATTTCTTCAGGTAGTTCATACCCGTGATGGCATGCGGCGTATCGCTTTCGGGCAGGACCAGGCCGATATCGTGCAGAAGTCCTGCGCGTTTCGCGAGGCGTGAATCGAGCTTGACTTCCGCAGCCATGAGTCCGGAAAGCATGGCAACCTCGCGGCTGTGCTGCAAAAGGTTCTGGCCGTAGACCGTGTGGAATTTCATCCTGCCGATGAGGGCTACCAGCTCGGAAGGAATATCAGTGATCTGGAGCGATGAGATCACTTCCTCCCCTGCACTCATGATGACATCGTCTATCTCCTTCTTCGCGTCTTCGAAGGCTTTTTCAATGGCTACGGGATGGATGATGCCGTCGACAAGAAGCTTCTGGAGGGTGAGTTTGGCTAGCTCGCGGCGCAACGGATCGAAACAGGAGAGGATCACGACCTCCGGAGTGTCGTCAACGATGATATCTACTCCGGTTGCGTTCTCGAATGCCTTGATGTTCCTTCCCTCACGTCCGATAATCCTGCCTTTCAGCTCGTCGCTCTGGATGTGGACCACTGAAAGCGCGTTTTCGGTAGTCTGTTCGAACGAAATCCTCTGTATTGCGGTCAGGAGGGTTTTTTCTGCAAGCCTGCTCGCCTTCTGCTCGGCTTCCTCGTGAATGCGGTGGATCGTTTCGGTAGCTTCTTCGCGGGCTTTCGACACCATATTGTCGATGAGCATGTTCCTTGCCTCCTCCGCCTGGAGGTTGCCGATGCTTTCCAGCCGCTGGTTCTGTTCGAGGATGATCCGCTCGAGTTCCGCGGCCCGGACCGTGACAAGTTCCATGGTCTGCTCGATCTCCTTGCGCTGGTCCTGGAGCTTGCGCTCGAGGTCCCGGTTGTCCTGGCTCTGTTTCTTGAGCTGGCCTTCACGCTGCTGGATCTGTTTCTGGAGCTGGTTGAACTTGTTGTTCTTGATTACGACTTCCTGTTCGAATTCGCGTCGCTTCTTTTTCCATTCCTGGTTCACTTCACTGACCTTGAGCTCCTTGTAGTCGTTCGCTTCCTTCTGCGCTTCCTGAACGATCTGCACGGCTCGTTCCTCGGCTTCGAGGACCTTGGTAGTACCGATACGCTCGAGGAAAAAACGGCCTATGAAAAAACCGGCGGCGAAACAGACCAGGGAAGCGGAAACGATCAGAAACAGGTTTATAACGATGTTCATCAGTAAACGTACCTCCATTTTTGTACCCCCCGCAAGGGGAAAGCACCCGATTTAACAAAAAAAAATCCGCACCATGGCGAGGTGTGTAAGATTCAAGAACCCGTTTGACACGGTGGGCGCCTCCTTCAGGTTTTTTGCTTCCAATGGGACCATGTCGCCACAATCCATGGATTCCGGTGCGCGAAGCAGGAGAAATCCATCAAGGCCTGCAATCAAAATGAAGAGTTTGGGCTCCCTTTACTAAAGTGTTAGTTCTTTTACTTACAAAACACCCCGATCAACTGGTGCGGAAATTTCTTCTGATTCAATGTAACTGTTTATTGAAGATTTTGCCCAATTAATTTGTTCAGCCGGGCAATTTTTTGCTGTAACGACATCATTTCCTCTTCAAGTTCGATCTTTTTTTCGGCAAACGATATTGCCGCAAGGACCGCAAGCCTTACCGGCTCGAAAGTCGGCGCCTTGTCGTTGAATATCCTCATGACACCGTCAACTTCACGTGCAGCTTTTTCCGTGACTTCACGCCTCTCGACCCTCAAAGGGTAATTGTCGCCATAAACATTTACCTCGATCTTTTCCATGCTCTCACTCTACAATGCCTGATTGTTCCTGAACTCCATCTCTATCTTCTGCAGAATCATGACCAGTTTCTGCTTGACCTGCATCTTCTCGGCATAGGGAACGCTTCCGGCCAGTGCTTCCGGCTCCGGCACCGTCGTGCCGAGAGACCCGGGCAATTTGCATGACCTGAGAACATTCTGCAGGCTGGCCAGTTCGGACCGCAACAGTTCATTTTCTTTGCGGCACTCCTGCAGCTTTTCAATAAGGCCGCCGACATTCGCCTCGAGATGGGACATGTCGGCCCTGACGTGTTGAGCATCGGAATCCCGCATGGAACAAGGAGTATCAGACTTGTCGAATTACCGCACCAAGCTTACTCGCGGCATTGCTGCCGACTTTTGAAAGAATATCGCTGATCCGCTCATCCTGAAGGGTGCCGTTATAATCGGCGATCTCCAGGGTAAGCGCCACGCTGCGCTCTCCACTCTCCTGGTCCTTGCGTTCGAAAAGATCGAAGACAGTGACGTCCCTGACAAGCGAATCGCTCGAACGGACAAGTTCCACGAGCGACTGGACGGTAACGTCCCGGGGCAGAACAAGCGATAAATCCCTCTGAACGACAGGGAATCTGGACGGGGGCTCATAAGTCACGGATGAGGAGAAGCAGCGTTCAAGGACTGACGCTTCGAGTTCCGCAATGTATACTTCCTGTCCGATATCAAATGCCCTCAGAAGGTCCGCGTCTATCTGCCGTACGGTTCCAAGCCTGTACGAGCAGCTTTTTCCCGATCCGGTCATCCCCAGGGCAATACCTGCAGTTTGTGCATTATAAATATTAACCGTTGATTTATCAAGCAAATTCAGTTTCTCGAGAAGCATCTCGACAGCACCCATAACATCGTAAAAATCAACCTTTTCCGGGGAGTGGCTCCAGCTTCTCGGATAACGGCTGCCGGTCATGGCGATAACCAGGTGTTCCTGCTCGCTGAATGCGTCGAGAGCGTTCCCGGTACGCTTTTCCTCACCAGATTCAGCCTGGAACACGTGCGCAAGTTCGAAAAACCGCATATCCCTGTTGCCATGCCTGATATTATGGGCGATGACCTTCAGGATACCTGGAACCAGGCCCGGTCTGAGCACTTCGAGGCCTTCGCTGATCGGGTTGAGGACACCTACCAGGCGGTCGCTGAACAATCCGGCCTCTTCGCGTCTGATGAGCGGGTTGGTCAGCACCTCCCTGAAGTTGAGACCGACCATGACGGAGCGGAGGAAATCCGGGAAAAATTCCGGAGATGTCCGCGACTGCGGATAGCTTGCCGAAAGCTGCCCGGACGGCATGATGTTGTCGTAACCGTAAAGACGCGCGACCTCCTCGACCAGATCAGCCTCCTGGTAAACATCGACCCTGTATGAAGGAATATTGAAGGTGACTTCACGTTCATCCGATGACTTGACGGAAATTCCGATACGTCCGAGCATGGCGACCATGGCATCGGTTTCGATGGAAGTCCCCAGCAGCTCGTTCGCCCTGGCCGGGTTCATGGCAACCGTACGCTGCCCTTCCGGTTCGCTGCCCCACTCACGGGCATCTGAAACCCGGCCACCGGCAAGTTCGAGAATGAGCCCGACGGCGCACTCGGCAGCCCGTTTAACATTTTCAGGATCCACCCCACGTTCGAACCGGTAGGAAGAGTCGGATGAAATACCCGCCTTCCTTGCGGACTTGCGTATCCTCGATGGTGAAAAATAGGCCGCCTCGAGAAGAATGTCCGTGGTGGTGTCGCTCACCGCGGAATAAAGGCCTCCCATCACTCCGGCGAGGGCTGCCGGTTTTTCGGCATCGCAGATGACCGGCATGCCCGGTTCGACAGGGCAGATCTCCTGGTTGAGCGCCACGAATTCTGCGCGCATGTCGCTGCGCACGACGATACGCTCTCCGGCAAGTTTGCCGAGATCGAAGGCGTGCAGAGGCTGGCCGAGCGCATGGAGGATATAATTGGTGATATCGACGATGTTGTTTTTCGGCCTCAGCCCGATGCTCTCGAGTTTCCGGCAGAGCCAGGATGGCGAAGGAGCGACGGTGATCCCTTTAATGACCACGGCTGCATAGTATGGGCATGCTTCGGGGTCCAGCACATCGACCAGGGGGCCTGCAGAGGAAAACGCAACCTCCCTTCGTTCGGGCATGCTGATCGCTTCCCCTCCGGCAAGCTCCCTGGCAACACCGAGGTGCGAAAGGACGTCGGGCCTGTTGGGCGTCACGGCAATATCAAATACGGTCCCTCCTTCGAGGTAGCGCGCTAATGGTTCTCCGATCGTGCAGGATGCATCGAGCTCCATGACCCCGGAGTGGTCGTCGGAGAGGCCGAGCTCGTCGGCCGCGCAGATCATGCCGAAAGAACGCTCGCCGCGGATTTTCGATGCCTTGATGGTATAGGTGCCTCCGCCGGAAATGGATAGTTTGGCATTGACCAGCGCCACGGGCACCAGCATCCCCTCTTTCACGTTCGGGGCACCGCAGACGACCTGGAGACGCTCTTCCTTTCCCACATCGACGCTGCAGATGGTCAGGCGCTCGGCATTGGGATGAGGGAAAACATCCTCTATCCTGCCGACAACGACAAGCTCGTCAGGCAGTGGCTGCTCGATGACATCCTCAACTTCGAGACCGAGATCGGTCAATTTTTCAACGAGGGCTGATGTGTCTGACGAAAATGAAGGAATGAAGTCTTTCAGCCAGCTGACGGATATTTTCATAGGAAAGGAAAATCTGCATTCATGAAATAAAAAAAGCCCTGTACCGGGATCGGACAGGGCTTTAAAGGCTTTTCAGCGCAGTCGTGCCGGAATATGCGGGCTGCCTGACTGAGAGTCATGTCCGGGCAAATAGAGAGCCTTACCGGATTATGAAGAGAAAAAGAGTGACCCCAACGGGATTCGAACCCGTGCCGCCACCTTGAAAGGGTGGTGACCTAACCGCTAGTCGATGGGGCCATTATCTGAGGGTGAATGAGGGGACTCGAACCCCCGACCTCCAGGGCCACAACCTGGCGCTCTAACCAACTGAGCTACAATCACCATAAAAAACATAAAACCTGGCCTTGTACGCCCGACTGGACTCGAACCAGTAACCCTCAGCTTAGAAGGCTGATGCTCTATCCATTGAGCTACGGGCGCAGCTTTCGTCGCATAGCTACCTGTCGGGGCGCCGAGACTCGAACTCGGGACCTCCTGCTCCCAAAGCAGGCACGCTACCAACTGCGCCACGCCCCGTTCCTTATCGGAAGGCTCCTAATATACCACAAGAACGACAATTACAAAAAAAAATCTTTCACTGATGAAACTTTGCCAGGGAACGACACATGAAAACTTTCACCGGCCAACCCGGAAATAGTCAGAAATGACCCTCCGGAGATTTTCATGAACCACAAGATCGAGCGCTTCCGCGGGCGTGACAAGAACCCTCCGTCGGTCGCGCATCTCATCCCATTCGTCGAGCATTTTATCGATAAACAGCGGATAGAGCCTGACCGAAAAAAGTTTCCCGAATTTGCGGTAACGGTATTTCCCGGCGATTTCGTGATGCACCCGTCCGATCAGCCCGGCTTCCTCGAGCGCTTCCTTGGCGGCAGACTCGGCAGGAGAAAGGCCTTTTTCTATATATCCTTTCGGAATGATCCAGTTTTCGGACCTCCTTGAGGTGATGAGCACCAGCCTGTCGTCCATAACGGGAAGGACCCCTGACTGTTTCATGACTTCTTTCGTTCTTCCTGCCATATTTATTAACAAAATTGATGCGGACCTGGCAGGATTTCCGGGCACCTCCATTTACTGTCGTGAGAAGCACGAGTGCAAAGCGGACAAAGTCCCGATGTTATCGGGATAAACGTTAAACCCGGAGTCCCGACAAGTCGTGATGAGGATTTCGAACACCGCCCGACACAGCAATAGGGTTTCGGAACAAATAAAGGTGCCCTTCTGCCTGGTACGCCAAATATCATTGCTTGGCATGTAAAAAACAACTCTTTTCCTTCATTTAAGAATTACCCGCCGCGACAGAGAGAGTTGTTCACAATTACGCGTTTATTTTGTAAAATATATTTACAGAATGAAATCCCCGACCGTTCATAAAGAAAAAAACAAGCCATGAAAGCGATCATTCCTGTTGCCGGAGTAGGCACCCGCCTCCGCCCTCACACCTTTTCGAACCCCAAAGTGCTGCTGAATGTTGCAGGAAAGCCCATCATCGGACATATCATGGACAAGCTGATCGAAGCCGGCGTCGACGAAGCGATCGTGATTGTCGGCTACCTGGGCAACATGGTCGAGGACTGGCTCAGGAAAAATTATTCGATAAAGCTGACTTTCATCGATCAGCCTGAACGACTCGGTCTCGGGCACGCTATCTGGATGTGCAAATCGCATGTCCCCGACGAGGAACCGCTCTTCATCATCCTTGGCGATACGATATTCGACGTGGACCTTGGTCCGGTGCTGAAAAGCCCTTTTTCAACGCTCGGCGTCAAGGAAGTTGCCGATCCCCGCAGGTTTGGCGTAGCGGTTACCGGCGGCGGGAAAATCCTCAGGCTGGTCGAGAAACCGGATACCCCGGTCAGCAATCTCGCCATCGTCGGCCTTTATTTCATCAGGCATTCCGGACAGCTTTTTTCCAGCATCGACCACCTGATCGACAACAGGATACTCACCAAAGGCGAATACCAGCTGACCGACGCCCTGCAGCACATGATCGAGCATGGTGAAAAATTCACGACTTTCCCGGTGCAGGGCTGGTATGACTGCGGAAAACCGGAAACCCTTCTTTCGACAAACGAAATCCTGCTGCAAAACCATACCACCGCAAAAACCTATCCGGGCTGCATCATCAACGATCCGGTCTTCATTGCCGAAAACGCCGTTCTCGAAAACACGATCGTCGGCCCGAACGCCACGATCGGGGAAAATTCCATCATCTCGAACGCCATCGTCAAGGACTCCATCGTCGGCAGCGACGCACGGGTCACCCATATCATGCTCGACCGGTCGATTGTCGGCAACAATGCCACCGTTTCAGGAAATCCCAACGAGATCAACATCGGCGATTTTTCGGAAATCAGGCTCGGTTAAGAGATTTTTTGCATGATACGCGGCGTTTGATTACATTTGAAACTGTTTTTACTGGCATCCCCATTACCTATGGACACGGTGCCGCAAGCCTGGGGCTCATAGCGCCTTCAGACAGCTTGCCGGAGGTTTTTCGTGTCCAGTTCATTTCCCCGTGAAATCATCCTACCG
The DNA here is from genome assembly GCA_903928225.1 of uncultured Chlorobiaceae bacterium. Lineage (GTDB taxonomy): Bacteria > Bacteroidota > Chlorobiia > Chlorobiales > Chlorobiaceae > Chlorobium. The sequence continues at coordinate 7,630 of CAIYPU010000006.1, read as the reverse complement.
AAAAACTCTCCAGTTACATGGAAGTTTTCTCTGTCGTTTGTTTTTCGTTCAATCAAAACTTTTTCGAACCATGTCACAGTCAAGGTATTTCTTTACCTCAGAATCCGTCTCAGAAGGACACCCGGACAAAGTTGCCGACCAGATTTCCGATGCCGTGCTCGACCAGTTTCTCATTCAGGACCCCGGTTCACGCGTTGCCTGTGAAACCTTCGTCACGACTGGCCAGGTCATCGTCGGCGGCGAAGTCACAACCAAAGGTACCGTCGATATCCAGAAAATCGCCCGCAAGGTTGTGAGCGACATCGGCTACACCAAAGGCGAATACATGTTCGAAGCCAACTCCTGCGGCGTGCTTTCCGCACTCCACAGCCAGTCGCCCGACATCAACCGCGGCGTCGACCGCAAGGAAGAGATCGCCGACGAGTTCGACCGGGTCGGAGCCGGCGACCAGGGCATGATGTTCGGCTACGCCTGCACGGAAACCCCTGAGCTGATGCCTGCCGCAATCCAGTTCGCACAGCAGCTCGTCAAGAAGCTTGCCGAAATCCGCAAGGAAGGCAAGTTCATGACCTACCTCCGCCCGGATGCCAAAAGCCAGGTCACGCTCGAATATGTCGATGAAAAAGTTGCCCGCGTCGATGCCGTCGTCGTTTCCACACAGCACGATCCAGAACCGGCAGGCATGAGCGAAGCCGATTTCCAGGCCGTCATCAAAAAGGATATCATCGAGAACGTCGTCAGGAAGATCATTCCCGCCGAACTGCTCGACGAGAAAACCAAATTCCACATCAACCCGACCGGCCGTTTTGAAATCGGCGGACCACACGGCGATACCGGACTGACCGGCCGCAAGATCATCGTCGACACCTACGGCGGTGCAGCTCCGCACGGCGGTGGCGCATTCAGCGGCAAAGATCCTTCCAAAGTCGACCGCAGCGCAGCCTATGCAGCACGCCACGTCGCAAAAAACATCGTAGCCGCAGGACTTGCCGACAAGTGCACCGTCCAGGTCTCCTATGCAATCGGCGTCGCACGTCCGGTCTCGATCTATATCAACACCCACGGCACCGCCATGCACGGCTTGAGCGACGAGCAGATCCAGGAAAAAGCCGAGCAGATCTTCGATCTCCGTCCCGCAGCGATCATCAAACGCTTCAGCCTCGACAGGCCTCACGGCTGGTGCTACCAGGAAACCGCTGCCTACGGACATTTCGGCAGGGAAAACTTCCCCTGGGAAAAGACCGAAAAGGTAGACGAGCTGAAAAAAGCCCTGAACCTGGCCTGATCAACAACTATTAAACTTACTGGAGATTCCATGACTACAGAAGCCGGGGTTCTTGAATACAAGGTAGCCGATCTCTCCCTTGCGGACTGGGGCCGCAAGGAGATCGATATCGCAGAAAAAGAGATGCCGGGCCTTATGGCCACCAGGCGGAAATATGCCGGACAGTACCCCCTGAAAGGCGCCCGCATTGCAGGTTCCCTGCACATGACCATCCAGACGGCGGTCCTCATCGAAACCCTCGTCGAGCTCGGCGCCGAAGTGCGCTGGGCAAGCTGCAACATTTTCTCGACGCAGGACCACGCCGCTGCCGCAATCGCAAAAGCCGGGGTCCCGGTTTTTGCGTGGAAAGGCGAAACGCTTGACGAATACTGGTGGTGCACCCGCCAGATCCTCGAGTTCGAAGGCGGTCTCGGCCCGAACCTCATCGTCGATGACGGCGGCGACGCGACCCTGATGATCCACCTCGGTTACAAGATCGAGAACGATCCGTCAATGCTCGAAAAAACTCCGGGCAACGCCGAAGAGAAAGCGCTTTTCCAGCAGCTCCGCGAAGTCTACGAAGAGGACAGCCAGCGCTGGCACAAGGTTGCCGCCGAAATGAAAGGCGTTTCCGAAGAGACCACGACGGGTGTCCACCGCCTCTACCAGATGATGGAAAAAGGCGAACTGCTCTTCCCTGCCATCAACGTGAACGATTCGGTCACCAAATCGAAATTCGACAACCTCTACGGCTGCCGCGAATCGCTCGCCGACGGCATCAAGCGCGCCACTGACGTCATGATCGCCGGCAAGGTGGTCGTCGTGCTTGGCTATGGTGATGTGGGTAAAGGCTGCGCCCACTCGATGCGCACCTACGGCGCTCGCGTCATCGTCACCGAGATCGATCCGATCTGCGCATTGCAGGCCGCTATGGAGGGTTTCCAGGTCACGACCATGGAAGAAGCCGTCAAAGAGGGCAACATTTTCGTCACCACCACCGGCAACAAGGATGTGATCACCCTCGACCACATCAGGCAGATGAGGGACGAGGCTATCGTCTGCAATATCGGCCACTTCGACAACGAAATCCAGGTCGATGCGCTCAACAACTTCAAAGGCGCGACCAGGATCAACATCAAGCCGCAGGTTGACAAATATGTCTTCGAAAACGGCAACTGCATCTACCTGCTCGCCGAAGGACGCCTCGTGAACCTCGGATGCGCCACCGGCCACCCGTCGTTCGTGATGAGCAACTCCTTCACCAACCAGACCCTCGCCCAGATCGAGCTCTGGAAAAACGACTACAAGGTTGATGTCTACCGCCTGCCCAAGCAGCTCGACGAAGAGGTCGCACGCCTGCACCTCAGCCAGATCGGCGTCAAGCTGACCACGCTCACCCAGGAACAGGCAGACTACATCAGCGTCCCGGTCGAAGGTCCCTACAAACCGGAGCACTACCGCTACTGATCTGTTACAGGACGGGAAAAAAGAAAGGCAGCCTCGACGGGCTGCCTTTTTCTTTTTATGCTGGGGCGGCAGGATTCGAACCTGCGGATGTCGGCTCCAAAGGCCGATGCCTTACCGCTTGGCGACGCCCCAGTTTACGGTCGGCTTCAGAAGCACGAACCGGCTCGGAATATAGAGAGAAAACCTTAAAATACCAATCGATCACTCCTTCCCCATTCCGGGCTTCAACCGGCTTGCCGAACGGGATTGCGCTTTGGGGTTATTGATGTATCTTTACTGCTCCTGCCTTCGGGCAGAAGCGATTTTCATGCAAAATTTCATTACCCGATGCAGACAAAGATCAAAATCTGCGGCATTACCCGCCTTTCCGATGCGCTCGACGCATGCTCAGCAGGTGCGGATGCCCTCGGCTTCAATTTCTCGGCAAAAAGCCCGAGGCGCATAACGCCGGACAAGGCAAGGGAGATAATCCGGCAGCTGCCGCCTTTCGTGGTTACCACAGGGATCTTTCTGGAACATGAGCCCGAAGAAATCAACGATATCTGCCGCTCCTGCAGGCTCCAGATCGCCCAGCTCCACAACCCGGAATACACCCCGGAACAGGCGCGCTCGATCAGCGGGGCGATGGTCATGAAGGTGTTCCGTCCGGAACCCGATTTCAATGTGGACAGGGTCTTCGAGTTCGCCCGGCTAAGCGGTACAAGCTCGTTTCTTTTCGACACGTTCAGGCTCGGATCATTCGGGGGGACAGGCGAAATCATGGAGTCTTCTCTCGCCGAACGAATATTCAACGATATCCGCAGCTCATGCTATGCAGTCCTTGCTGGTGGACTCAATGAAAACAACGTAAGAAGGGCGATCCTCCGCACGAAACCTTACGGTGTCGATGCCGCAAGCGGCATCGAGCACGAACCCGGCGTCAAGGATGCCGTGAAAATGAGGGCGTTCATCAGGGAAGTACGGGAAACGGTTTACTGACCCCCCTGGGGGATGAGCAATGAGCAATGAGCCATTTCACTCATTGCTCATCGCTCATTGCTCCCTCACGTTCCCGCCGTGGCGTTGATCTGCTTCATGATATAATCGCAGGATGTTTGCGGCAACTCGATCGTAATCAGGTGGCCGCATTTCGGCACCTCCGCGAAACTGCCTTTTCCGGCTATCTCGACAAGCTTCTTCGTATTTTTGCTGGTCATGATGGCGTCACCCGAACCGGCTACGAACAGCATGGGTGCATCGGAAGCCCTGACCATGTCGGGAACCGATTCGGTGATGTCGATCGACGTGATCTGCCGGGTAGTCTGGTCGATTGCTGCAGGAGAACAGAGCCCGAGGCTTTTGAACCCGATGAGGATATCATGGATCGGAACGGTGTTCTTTGCAAGGACCACCCTCGCATAGACGTAGGCGGGCACCCACCAGGTAAGCTTGCGCAACAGGTTGTTGAAAACGAAGGTGATGAGGTTTGTTGCGAGCGGGCCGATGAACGCGTTGTTCGGAAGAAGACCGAAATTGAAAAAGGTCATCGAACGGATCAGCCCGGGATTGTACCGGGCATAGTCGAGGGCGACGAAAGGGCCGAAGGAAAACGCCGCGATGTGAAAACGCTTCAGCTCGAGCTTGCTGACCAGCTCCCGCAGGTCATGGGCGAAAAAATCGATGTGGTAATGGTTGTTGGGATCGTTGTCCGACCATCCGTGCCCCCTCATATCGTAAGCGATGGTCCTGACGCCCTTGCTGTTGAGAGCTTTGATGACATGGTGCCACCACATCCACCAGCAATCCCAGCCATGGATGAGCACGATGGTTTCGGCCGCGTCTGCAGGGCCTGAATCATGGTAGTGGTGAACGATGCCGTTCAGTTCGATGAACCGGCTTCTGTCGATCAGCGAGTATTCATAGGCGGCTCGCGTGGCGGTAACCTTATTTTTCGATTCCTGGAGCTTCTGGAGTTCCCCGGTGTAACGCCTGAATTTTTCGGTTGGAGGTGCTTGCTGTACCATAGGAAAAAACAGCTAAGAATGGATAGAGGTAATGCCGTAATATAATCAAAATATATCCGTTATCGGAAAATGAAGAAAACATCACGATCCAAGACTCTTCCATAATGATACCGATCGGAACACATGACTATAACCATGATACCCCCTTCTCACGACGTCTGAGAGTTCAGGCATCGGCACTGCTGCTGACTGGGCGCACACAATTCATATTCCAGCCTCCTTTTTTCCTCTCTATGACAGAAAAACGTAAAAACCAACAAAAACAGAAAAAAACATTTTAATTTTCAATACGCTGTATAACCTGCGCAGTGCATTCAAATTAATTGGATAAACGATGGCAAATATTTTTCGTTTTCATCAAGGAATTCTTTGCATAAAAACCGCGGCATTGTTTATTGGATACTGGTTTTTGTCGTTGAGCACTGCTCTTGCATCGGAATACATGCATCCCGAGTCCTGCATCGACAATCAATTGATGCGGTCAAGTTTGACCGTACCTGGCCCTGAAACCATCCTTCCATCGATTCCATTCTCCCTGGAAGAAAATGCATTAACAGGAACGCTCAACACGACCGATGCAAGCATGCAGTATAACGGGGAAAAAACCTTCGGAAGAATAGGCGTTGGCATGGGTTATTTAAAACAGTCATCATCCCGATCGATACCCGGAGGAAAATTCGAGCTCGCAGCCATGCTTGGAAACATGTTAGCAGCTGGAACCATGCTCAATCTTTATTCAAACCAGAGGGACTTCATTCTCAACGCTGTCTGGCAGCTTCCGGGCACAGGATTCCGTTTCAAAACATCCGGAGGATATCTGTGGGGAAATCAAAATTTCAATTTCCCTTCGGGAGAAGCGAAAATCAATCTTGAGCAGTTCAGCACTTCAATTTCAACTCAATACGTTTTGAATGATAATGATGATGCCATAAAGCTGCAATCGCTCGGGCTCTCGGTTTGGGGGGCGTGGGCTCATCAGAAGTCCGGCAACACCGACGCCAGAACTTACATAGTCGAAACACCTACAGATTATATCATCATGATCGACCCTCTCAAGCTCTCGGAAGGTCGGCTTTTTGGTGCTGCTGCCGACACACAGGTCGCACTGAGGGCGAACCTGCTTGCCAGAGGGTCACTTGGATATGAAACACTCATATTCCCCTTCTCTGACGGCACCAGAGAAACAGACCGTAAGTTATACTGCTCGTTGCAGATGTTTTTTGAGCCTGTTCCGGAGCTCCTGCTTGGAACAGTGTTCAAAAAAGGTGCCAGCGAGAACCATATCAGTTTTTCGGTAGAATCGTCAAACTGGCGGCTCAACGTCTTTCATAACGAAGGAAGAAATGGAGTGGCTGGAAATGAAGGGCTCCTCCTGACCTATCGTATGGCAATTCCGGCAGGAAAAAGGAATACATCCCTCGTTCACCGCATGAAACCGAACCGAAGCAGCGACAATGCTTCACTGCTTGCAGATGCAGTTGAACGTCCTCACTACCTGCCAAGCACCTTTCTGGCCAAAGTCGACCGGTCAGCGGTATATCAGACTGCCGCCATCAGCAGGAGAAAAGCCATCACATCATTTACGATAAGCGGTCAGGCTGGGGCAACGATTATCGATGACGCCGCTCATACAATATCGGTTAATATGCCATTCAACAGCAGCATCAGTAATCTCTGCCCGGAAATCACCATTACCGGTATATCGGTCAACCCGACGAGCGGATCATCTCAGGACTTCACGAACCCGGTCACCTATACTGTAACCGCTGCTGATGGTTCGACCCAATCTTATACAGCATCAGTCAGGGCAGCAGAAAATAATGCCAAAGCCATCACCGGGTTCACGATCCCGGGTCAGACAGGACCGACAATCATCGATGAAACTGCCCAGACTGTCGCTCTAACCATGCCGAGCGGGACAGACCTCACTGCGCTGACTCCGAAAGTATCCATCATAGGCTCCTCAGTAGAACCACAAAGCGATACAGCGCAAGATTTCACAAACCCGGTAACCTATACCGTTTCTGCTGCTGATGGCAGCAGCCGGACTTACACCGTCACGGTTTCTTCAGCTCCCGACCCCTCTGCGAAATCAATAACGTACTTTTATATTTCAGGCCAGAAAGGATCTGCAATAATCAATGAAGCGAACCAGACCATTGCCGTTACCATGCCATACGGGACCGATGTCACCATGCTATGGCCTTCGATCACCATCTCCGGGGTATCGGTATCACCACAAAGCGATATCGCCTGCAATTTCACTAACCCTGTCAGCTTTACCGTTACAGCTGCTGATGGTTCGAAAAAAACGTACGAGGTCACAGTCACTGTCTCCACATCCGTTGAAGCTGGAGAATACTATGGCGGAGGCATTGTGGCGTATGTTGACGGATCAGGTATTCATGGCCTTATCGTAACCGCAGATGATATAAGTACGTATGCAACATGGAGCGAAGCCATGCAGCTCTGCAACGACCTCGATACGGGGGAATACTCAGACTGGAAGCTGCCGGACAGAAATGAACTGACCAAGGTTTTCGGATCATATCAGGCGGGTTATATTTCCCTGTCTGGCGCAGCATATTGGAGTTCAGAAACCTCTTCTTCAAACACTTCATATTATCTGAATCTATTGTACGACCCGGTCCATCCTGAATACTATGGAACATTCATTTCAGTAAATACGCTCTATACTCATTACTATGTGAGGGCAGTCAGGTCGTTTTAATTGAAAAACTGCCGGTTGTTTCAGGCAGGTACTCTGCCCTCCCCTGAAAATATCTTTTCGCATTCGCGCCTGATGAACTCCTGCTGTTCGAGGATCAGTTCCGGTGCAACGGTAAAATGGTTGAGCAGAAGCGAAAAGATCTGGATGGAAGTCTCGAATTTCTCG
>CAIYPU010000005.1 GCA_903928225.1 uncultured Chlorobiaceae bacterium | reverse complement strand
GGCCTGCCGGTAGCGGGGTCTTCATCTTTGATATACTCCAGATACCTTTTCGTTTCTTCGCTGAACTGCTGGAAGGAGCCTTCGTTGATCGAATAGTATTTACCCCGTTTCGGTGTCACGATGTTTTCGTGGGAAAGCAGGAACTCGCCGATTGTCGGGTCGAAGGTGAATCCGTGCACGCCATGGCCGGTCGTATAGACCATCACCACCGATGAACCGTAAATGACGTAGCCGGCGGCAACCTGTTCGGAACCGTGCTGCAGGCAGTCCTCGAGGCTTGCCTTGCCGGGATCACCGGTTTTCAGCCTGTAGATCGAGAATATGGTGCCTACGCTGACGTTGACGTCGATATTTGAAGAACCGTCGAGGGGATCGAAGAGCAATGCATAACTTCCGGTCTCGTTCTGGGGCGGGATGATGATGCCTTCGTTTTCCTCGGAGCCCATCACTGCGAACCTTCCATGCTGTCCGATTGCCGAGATGATTTTTTCGTTGGCGAACAGATCGAGTTTTTTTACCTCTTCGCCCTGGACATTGGTACTTCCGGCAAATCCGAGGATATCGACAAGTCCCGCCCTGACGACTTCCCGTCTGACAAGTTTCGCGGCGAATGCGACATCATTGAGGAGGTCGGTTACTTCACCGGGAGCATCCGGGAAATACTTCTGCTGCTCGAGAAAGTGGCGTTCAATAGTGATCAGCTGGCTCATAATCGGTTATTCTGTAGGTTTCTGCGTTTCTTTTCCAGTTCTCTGGCTGGTGTATCGAACTTGAATGTAGGCATATTCATTTCGTCTTTCAAATTCCATTGAAAGGATGCTTCTCCCTCAGGGTGTTTTTTGTAAAGAAAGGGCGAAGTGTTATATACCTTGACTTATTTATCACCATTCTCTCCAACAGTTTAATGAAACGATACCGCTGGACGCTGCTCACTCCGGATGAGCGGGTTGTGGCCGCACTTTCGGAGGCGATCAATGTCAGCCTGCCTGTAGCAAGGGCATTATGCAACCGTGGCATTGAAACATTTGAGGAGGCCAAGGTTTTTTTCCGGGCATCGATTTCAGACCTGCCTTCCCCGTTTCTCATGGAGCAGATGGGCCGGGCCGCCGAGCGGGTCGTGCAGGCTGTCGGGAAGAGGGAAAAAATCATGCTCTATGGCGATTATGATGTTGACGGGACCACCGGGACGGCTATGCTCTACCTTTTTCTCAAGGAACATGGCGCCGAAGTCTCATACTATATCAACGACCGGTTCTCGGAAGGGTACGGTTTGTCGGACGAAGGTATCGACCTTGCCATAGCGACCGGTACCGGACTTATCGTCACGGTCGATTGCGGCATAAGGGAGAATGACGCTATAGGGAGATGCTGTATGTCAGGCATCGATGTAATTGTCTGTGACCACCATGAAGCCGATGAGCTTCCGCCTGCTTACGCCATCCTCAATCCCAAGGTCCCCGGAACGGCCTATCCGTTCCGGGAGCTTTGCGGCTGCGGGGTTGCCTTCAGGTTCATCCAGGCGATAGGCGGCATTTTGCATGAGGATCCCGAAAATTGCCTGCAGTACCTCGATTTTGTTGCAGTAGCGACGGCTGCAGACATGGTTTCCCTTGAAAAGGAAAACCGAACGCTTGTTCGCGAAGGGCTCAAGAGAATACGGACAAATCCGAGAAGCAATTTTCGGCAGATGTTCACCCTGATGAACATTCAGCCCTCCGAAGTCGATATCTATCATATTGTTTTCGGTATTGCACCGAGGATCAATGCCGCCGGAAGGATGCATTCCGCTAATCTTGCCGTGGACTGGCTGCTTTCCATGACGCAGGAGGAGTCGAAGCGGCATGCCGCGGAACTTGACCGGATGAATGCCGACCGCAGGGAAATAGATTCGGATATCATGAAAAAAGCGGAGTCTATGCTCGATGGCCACTTTGCATCCTACTGTTCCTCAATTGTCCTGTATGACGAGTCGTGGCATCTTGGCGTCCTGGGGATCGTGGCGTCGAAGCTGCTTGAAAAGTATTACCTGCCCACAATTATCCTTGGAAACATGAACGGGTTTGTCCGGGGTTCGGTAAGGAGCGTTTCGGGCCTGAATGTATATGAAGTTCTGCAGCAGTGCAGCGATTATCTCGAGCAGTTCGGCGGGCATCACCAGGCGGCAGGCATCACCCTCAGGGCCGAGAATTATGAAAATTTCAGGCGAAAATTCGACGAAGTATGCGGGACATCACTCTCTCTTGTCCATCGTCAGAAAGAAGTGATGGTGGATTCGGTGCTGTCGCTGGAGGAGATAACCGGAAATTTCATCAAAGTCCTCGGTCAGTTCGCTCCTTTCGGCTACGGCAACCGCGAGCCGGTTTTCATTTCTCCGGAAATGAGGCTTGGTTCAAAACCGAAACTCCTGAAGCAGAGGCATGTTAAATTTTCTCTGACCGACAGGCACGGCAGGAATTTCGAGGTCATCGGTTTTGACCGGCCTGATATTTACCAGGAACTTTCGTCTGTTTCAGATCCGGTTTTCACGATGCTTTATACGGTTGAAAAACGGGTGTGGAACCAGAGGGAGGAGCTTCAGATCAAAATCAGGGACCTGGAATTGAAAGGAAAAGGGTAAAGAGCCGGCCGTACTTACTTTATTTCGGTTTCAGGGACGACGGCAGCGCTTTTCTCATGCCGGACCCGGCTCAGAATCCCGGCAAGCGAAGAGATGGCGGAAATTGCGAAGAAAATCAGGGAAAGGGCTATTCCCGGATCGGTTTCGAGTTGCAGCAGATTCAGCAGGAAGAAAAAAGTGACCTCCCTTGTACCGGCCCCGCCTACCGTAATCGGAATGATGGTCGCGACGGTCGAAATCAGGAAAATCGTCAGATAATCGATGATGTTGCCGTGATGGGCAAGAGCAAGCAGGATGAAATAGGCTGAGATGACCTGGGTTGCCTGCACCAGGAGCGATTCCACCGTCGCAAGGGCGAAAACCTCCATGAACTGGCGGTAGAAGATGCGGTTTACGATCAGCGCGACAGGATAGACCAGGACGAGCTGCAGCCATGCAAAGGGCACGAGTCCGGGGAACTGAAAGGCGAAACTGCTTGGGATGAGCAATATTGTGGAAAGGAAGATAAGGGCGAAAATGCCGCTCAGCCTGTCCCAGAACACGGCATGGAAGACATTGATCGTTTTCAGTCCATGGTTTTTCTGCAGCACATAAATTTTGTAACCGTCTCCCCCGACGCCACCCGGAAGAAAAAGGTTGTAGAACATGCCAAGATAATACAGTTTGATATTGTAGACGAAGGAAAGCCTGATGCCTATCAGCCTGAAAAACCTGTTGAGCCGTATTGCGTTGAACAGCTTCGAGATATTGAAAAAAACGATGGATACGAGGATGTACCAGGGGTTGGCGCTTCTCATGATCGACACAAGCTTGCCCAGATCGGTTTTTGCCAACACGAGGTAGAGGGCGATGACCGTAACGAGAAGCTGCAGGAGCGGTTTTACAAGCTTGAGCCCTTTTATGTTGCGGGATTTATTTTTTGTCAACGATCTTCCTGACGATATACGTTTTTTTGTTCTGGGATTCGTAGTAAGTCCGCATGATGAATTCCGCAATAAAGCCGGTCGTGATAAGCTGTATGCCGATGAACGTGAGAACAATGCCGAGCGAAAGCATCGGTCTTCCTCCAACCTTTTCACCTGCAATTTTCAGGGCCAGCAGGTAGCAGTTCATACCGATGCCGAGAAACAGGGAAAGAAACCCGAGCGACCCGAACAGATGCATGGGTTTCTGGCTGTATTTCTGGAAAAAGAGCATGAAGAGCAGGTCGCTCAGGACTTTGAAGGTCCTGTCGATGCCGTATTTCGAGTTGCCGAACTGCCTCGGGTGGTGACGGACTTCCACCTCTTCCATTTTTGCGCCGTAAAGATGGACCAGAACGGGAATGAAACGGTGGAGCTCGCCATAAAGGCCGAGATTTTTTGCCACTTCGGTTTTAAATATCTTCAGGGTACATCCGTAGTCGTGAATGTGTACACCGGTAAGGCGCCTGATAATCGCATTGGCAATCCTGCTTGGTATTTTTCTCAGAATGACGCCATCCTGCCTGCCGGTCCTACGACCTGCAACCACATCGAGGTCGTTGTCGTAGAGGTACTGCATCATCATTGGGATATCCGAGGGGTCGTTCTGCAGGTCGCCGTCCATCGTAGCGATCAGTTCCCCCCGTGCGTGATCGATTCCCGCAGCCATTGCGGTCGTCTGGCCGCAGTTCTTGTTCAGGATTACGAGCCTTGCGTTGGCAGGAGCATTGGCCTGTATTTCTGCAACGGTATTGTCGGTCGAACCGTCATCGACCAGAACAATTTCATGATCGATACCGCTCAGAGCCGCGGCAAGGGATGCAAACAGAGGTTTTATGTTTCCCGTCTCGTTCATGACCGGAATGACAACGGACAGTTTCATGCTTTCAACGGCATCAGTTCATTATTTTCGCAAGGATAATGCCATACTTGCTGTAAAGTATGACAGCTTTTTTTCCGGTTTTTTCAAGTTCGTCAGCCGTTGTGAGTACAATTTCACCAGGCAAAGGATCACGCCTTTCGGCAAGCGATTCCGAATATAGCAAAAAAGAAGGGTAATTGACTTTCCACATGACGGTTTTATACCTTGCTTTTCCCGCAAGCAGTGCCGCTTCTTTCACTGGTTCCTGAAGTAATTTTCCGGCGAGCGGAAAGATGAATAAGTTTATGAGCAGGGCGAAAACGGTTCCGGTCCCGATCAGTTTCATTTCCACAGACCACCGTGGCAGAAACTGTATTGCCAGGACTATCAGGGCCGTTACCGCCATGAGAAGCATGAAAGGCAACCCGGTGTTTTCCGCTGCAGCCCTGAGTACAGAGCTTGCATATCCGTTTTTCGCCTGTTCTGCCAGTCCTGGCAGGAGGAGCGGCAGAGAACCTAAAATGATCAGGAAAAGCAGGGGCCAGAGAGAAAGTAAACCTGTTTTCGTTTCCGGAGAAACTGACTTAGCCATGAGAATGAACATCGGGGTATAGCCATAGATGATGTAATGATGCAGTTTTGTCCCCGAAAGCGAAAAGAAAGCGAAAACAATGCAGAACCAGATCAGGAGAAAGCGGTTTGTCGGGTTACCGATCAAAGTTTTCAGTCGAAATGTGACGGAAAAGAGTAGTCCGGTAAAAGGCATCATGCCGATGAGGAGCACGGGAAAATAGTAAAAAATCGAACCGGAATGCTGTTCGAACGATGTATTGAAGCGGTCGATATTGTGTTTGAAGAAAAAGCCCTGGATAAACGCCATTCCCTGGTCCTGATATTCGAGAATGTACCAGGGAAGCGATATGATAAGGAAGATGAGCAGTCCATGAGGGTTGAAGATCAGGGAAAACCATTTCCGGAGTTCCTTTAGCTGAAGGTAGAACAGACAGGAGGCAGTTGCAGGAATAAGTATGGCAATCGGTCCTTTTGTCAGCATACCCAGGCCGGAGGCGGCAAAAGCTCCGATCAGGGCAGCTTTCGACCCTGTCCTGTAGTGGTTGAGGAGCGAAAGCATCGTTATGGCTATGAAGCAGTTCAGCAGAGCGTCGGCGATCGCAGCTTTCGAAATCACCAGCACCTGGAGTGAAAGGGCCATGAGAGCGGCTGAAAGAAATGCCGTTCGGTTCCCGGTTTCCCTGCGCATGAATGCGAAGATTGAAAATGACCACAAAGCACCGGCTAATGCGGACGGTAGCCTGAAAGCGAATTCGTTCTGACCGAAAAGGGAAACAGAGGCGAGCTGGCACCAGTAGATGAGCACCGGTTTGTCAAATCGCGGTATTCCGTTGAGATAGGTTGTGATATAGTTTTTCGAGATAAGCATCTCTCTCGTTGCCTCGCTGAAAGCTCCTTCGTCAACATCGAACAACGGAGCGCCACCGAGGTTCATAAAAAAAGCGGTGAACACAATGAGGAGCAGCAGGATGGATAACCTTGCCGTTTCATTTTTAAGGAATTGCCTGTGCATCGGGCTTGGGCCTGAAATAAAGGTTGAAGAGCAGGACGGCCGTGCCGAAGCCGAGGAACGATCCTGCGATAACGTCGCTCAGATAATGTTTCCCTACAGCAATCCGGCTGAGAGCGATGATGGCGGCAGCGCTGAAAAATAAAAATCTGAACTTTGGAAAAAGAATGGAAAAAACCGCTGCTGCGCTGAACGCCGTTGCAGAATGGCCGGAAGGAAAAGAGTTCCAGGAGTTCTCCCATCCGTGCCAGAGAGTGAAATCCTTGAAACCGTAAATATTCTCATGAAAATAGACTGCCGGCCTTGCCCTTGGCAGCAGGTATTTCAGGAGGTCTGCAGCGAGCCCGGACAGGGCGACGGAGGAAAAAATAAAGAGGCTTCCCCGTGATAACGCCGGGTTCTGTTTCCTGAACACAAGAAATATCAGGATCCCCGGGACAAGATACCATTCCGACTGGCCCAGCAGGGTAAGCTTCCTGAAAAAAAGGGTCAATTCCGGGACGATGTGGCTCTTTATCCAGATGGCGAGCTGAAGATCCAGAGAGTGGAAACTTGCTGCAAAAGCAAGGAATGCAATGATGGCGGCTGTATGCCATCGAAGGGCAGGGGTCATGTCGTCAATCCGGAGCTTGTGTTTAAAGATGTTGTTCCTGTTGGTATTATGTGCATCCATTGCATTAATTTAGAGAAACAATGCCAATTGAATTGGACCTCGAATGCAGAATAACCAAAATGAACCGCACCATGCAAGGTGAAAACCTTTCCGATTTTATACTGTTGTTTTCCTGCCCGGACCGTCCGGGGCTGGTTTCGACTATTTCGAGGTTCATCTACGAACGCAATGGCAATATTCTCGATCTGGATGAGCATGTCGATCCTGTCGGGAAAACTTTTTTCATCAGGGTTGCCTGGAATGTTCCTTCAGGAGCGGTTCCTCTTGCAGAAATAGATGCCGCTTTCCGTCCTGTCGCCTCCGGATTCGGTGCCTCCTGGATACTCAGGCATTCAGGCAGCAGGACGAGGATCGCGGTTTTTGTTTCCCGTTACGATCATTGCCTCCAGGAAATTCTCTGGCGGAACAGTATCGGTGAATTTCCTGTCGAGATCGCACTGATCGTTTCCAACCATGCCGATCTCTCGGTGCTTGCTGCAAGATACGGCATTCCATACCATGTATTTGCGGTTACTGCACAAAACAAGCAGGATATGGAAGAGAAACAGCTTGAGCTCCTTGCCGCGGAGAAGATCGATACTATCGTTCTGGCCCGTTACATGCAGATACTCTCCTCGGATTTCGTGGACAGATATCCTTCGAGGATCATCAATATCCATCACTCTTTTCTGCCTGCTTTTGTCGGAGGCAACCCATACAGGCAGGCTTATGAGAGAGGGGTGAAAATCATAGGGGCGACCAGTCACTATGTGACCGAAGATCTCGACGAAGGCCCGATTATCGAACAGGATATCATAAGGGTGAGCCACAAGGATTCGCTCGACGACCTGATCCGCAAAGGACGGGATCTGGAAAGGCTTGTTCTCGCCAAGGCGCTTCGACTTCATGCGAACCACCGGATACTGGTAAACGGGAAAAAAACTGTGGTGTTCGACTGACCCTTGCCAGACGGAGATGTGCCGGTTCGAAGATTACAATGCGGTCTGTGAATAGTTTTGCGTTTTTTGTTGTTGTAAGAAAAGCGGCAGTGTCCATTTTACCATGCTGATTTACAAACAAAAAAAATCGACCCTGAAATGAAAAAATGGATTCTTTGTTTATTTGTTCTGCTGGCCGGATGTACCGGTATACCCCGGGATGTGAGCGTTGTGGATAATTTTTCACTCCAGCGCTTTCTCGGCACCTGGTATGAAATCGCCCGTCTCGACAACCGTTTCGAAAAAGAGCTTGAACCCGTTTCAGCGACCTATTCCCTTGCGCAGGACGGCAGTGTCAAAGTCGTCAACCGGGGGTATGACGCAAAGAAAAAAGAGTGGAAAAACATCGAAGGCCGGGCTTCGTTTCTCGATGAACGGCAAACCGACCGGGGTGCGCTGAAAGTCTCTTTTTTCGGCCCTTTCTATGCCAGCTACAATGTTATCGCACTCGACAGTGAGCATTACAGCTGGGCAATGGTTTGCGGGCGCGACAAATCCTATTTCTGGATATTGTCGAAAAGTCCTGAAATGGATCCGATCCTGCTTCGGGAACTGGTGGCAAAGGCCGCTTCACTTGGTTTCGATACGGCAAAGATCCGGTATGTCAGGGCGCGCCCCTGACTTATTGAAGATTCCGCTCTGCTGCCGGAGCTGTTTTACCTTGAGATGAAAGATTCTCTCTTTTTCAGACGTATACAGAAAGAACCGGTTTCCGGAATAGCGGGAAGATTGGTATGTTTCATTTCTTCTTCGCTGCCCGGGCCTCGTTTTCCTGCCAGACATGAAAACACAGGCCGGCGGTTACCTTGAAAGGGAGCGATCAGCCGGTACGGACCATATGCCGGGCGCGGTGTTTTGATCGCATTGATTCCGGAACACACAGAACGATTATTTCAAAAGGAGCTATTTATGTTCGGATTAGGCGGGCAGGAACTTCTGCTGATTCTTTTTGTCATCCTCCTGTTTTTCGGTCCTTCGAAACTGCCCGAACTCGCACGGGGGCTTGGCCGCGGAATGAGGGAGTTCAAGAAAGCGCAGGCGGATCTTGAAAACGAGTTTCACAAAGCTGTCGAGAGTCCTGATGCCAGGGAAAAAACTTCCGGGCCGGTTACGGCAAAGAACAGCGGGCAGGAAACTGTTTCTGAAAAGTCCTGATACCTTTACCTGAACTCCGGTTTACCGATGGGTATTTTCATGTATTATCAGTGTTCAATATGGTTTGCAATTTCTGAATCATGCAGAAAACGGTTGTAGTCATTACGGGCAGCAGCAGGGGCATCGGGTTCGGTCTGGCAAAACGGTTTCTCGAACGTCAGTGTGCCGTCGTTATCAACGGAAGCTCACCTGAAAGTACCCGGAAGACGTTGGAGCAACTCTCGGGTTTTGGCAGCCTTTTGGCCGGCGTTCCCGCGGACATCAGCACGAAAGAAGGGATCGCGTTTCTGTATGAAGAAGCCCGGAGGCATTTCGGCAGGGTCGATATCTGGGTCAACAATGCGGGGATCAGCCATGACAAACGGAATATCTGGGAGGTTGAACCGGGAGAGATCGACCGGGTCATCGACACCAACATCCGGGGTATCATCTACGGGACCGTCATTCCCTTCCGGGAGATGCAGAAACAGGGAAGCGGGAAGATATTCAACATGGAAGGTCTCGGAAGCGACGGATTCATGCTTGACGGCCTGACGGTTTACGGTACCTCGAAAAGCGCCCTCACCTATTTTACCCGCTCATTCGCCCATGAAGCCCGGGACAGCCGTGTTCAGGTCGGTACGATCAGCCCCGGCATGGTGGTTACCGACATGCTTCTCAAAACCGTTGCCGACGGTTCCCCGGAAAGCCTGAAAAACAGAAAATTTTTCAATATTGTTGCCGACAATGTCGATACGGTTACGGCTTTTCTTTGCGGTGAAATGCTTTCGTCGAAAGAACAGTCGCCGAGAATCCGATGGCTTACGAAATCTAAAATGATCGGGCGGTTCCTGTTATCCCCTTTCCGGAAAAGGGACCTTTTTTGCTGAGGCCCTTCTCTTTTTCAGAGAGGGAGGCCGTATTCCGACAGAATCACCGGGACATGGCGCGGCACGAGGGTGTCGAGCAGCTCGGGAAAGCGGAACTTCACATAGTAATAATGCCTGATGAGGTGGTAGTCCACGGAATAGTGGGCGAACCCGATGCCTTTCGGTCCTTTCAGACGAAGCATGGCGGCCATGAGCTGCCCTGCCCAGACGGGGATTTTTCTTTTCTTTGAATATTCCCGGTCGATCTGCTCCATGTTTTCCATGATACCTTTGGATGCATTCAGGACAAATTTGCCGCACTCCCATTCTCCCGTTTCAGGACAACGCGCCAGTTCCTCCGTGATCAGCTCCTTCAGCATTTTTCCGGCAGCTGTCCGGACCAGCACCCACTGCATTTTCTCCCCTTCTATCAGTTCGGCACCGATATAGCCTACCGTGATATCGGCCAGGCTGTTGAGGTAGTCGAAACAGCTCATGCAGGATTCGGGGAATATTGCCGGGTTGGCAAGTTCCTGGGGAAGGCTGAAAAACGGTATTTTTTCAACAGAGCCGTCGGCATGTCCGATATGGATCCTGAAATCCTGCATGAATTCCATAAAACGTGCGGTCTGGGGAGACCGTGACATCCGCTCGAGGATCCAGCGCCATTTCGAACGGGAGACGTTATCGACGCATGGAATGCCGATCGTGAAGATTTCCATGGATTTCAGGTAATCGAAACGCTCCTGGAAATCCCTGAGCGCGTGGATGTGGCAGGCTGCGCCGATGACCAGTATTTTTTTCATGCCGCGCTGCCAGGCTTTTTCAAGCGATCGCAGTACCGGTGAGAGCACCGGTTTGTTTCCCCTTGTCCTGTAAATTTCATCGAGGCTGTCTGCAAGAACGGGGATCGAGAAAAAATGGTCATCGGCTGCGCGGCGGAGCGTCACGACGCCTTCCACAAGATTTTCCTCGAACGCACGGACAGCCATCCTGGTTATGATGCCGCTCCATTGCGAGCCCTCAAGGGGTTTCTTCAGTTGGGCGGTAAACCGTTCCGAAGTGATGCCGAACCGCATTTCGACCGGATCATCGAGGCTTCTCTCCCTGCCGAACAGCCTGATTTCCCTTTCGCCGAGCCAGCCGTTCCTGAATACACAGCTGCTGATATTTTCTTCAGCGGGCCAGATCTGCATCGAACAGAGCCCGCAGGAACTGCACATTTTTTTTTCGGTAATCGGCATGATCGGTCACCATTGAAATGATTTTGCCGTGATTGCTCCGTCTGTCATTAAAAATCGGCATTCAATCTTTCATTTTCAAGTCCTCATCATGCAATCCGGGAGAAGAGGTGAGGAGCTGTCCTGTAAAGGAAAACCTTACTGAAATAATTCGTTAAGCATTATATTTATAATGGCAAGGGAAACAGCGACCTTCCATTGACGCAGATGCCATGACTGTTTCGGATAATTGACCGGGACAGCCGGGGAAAAAGTCAGACAGATGCCTTGTCACTCATCGGTTTGCAGTCTGTAAACCGGATTTTCATTTGCTGCATCGGGAATACCAGGGGGAAAACGAACATGCCGGACGACCGGGACACTGACGAAAACGCCGCATCCTCGCCGATAAATGGCCTGAACGGCAATCCGTTCGGTTTGTTCGATGTTTTTCCCGACAAGGTTTTCATGATCGACCCCCAGGGGAACATCCTTGAATGCAACGCTGAATTTGCCCGCCGTTTTTCAAGAACCCCTGAAGACTGCAGTGGGTTGAATATTTTTTCCCTTATTGCCGTCGATCTCGGCCTTCCCGAAATCGCTGACAACCGGCGAAGCAGGGTTGATGAGGTTTGCCGGACGGCTCAACGCCTGATTTTCGATGAAGAGTATGACGGCAAAGTTTTCCGTTCCACGATTTATCCCGTTCTTTCCAATGATGGTTGTATAGTCAAACTGCTCGTCATATCGCAGGATATCACCGAGAACAGGCGTGCGGAAAAAGAAGCGGAACACGGGTGGCTCTTTATCCAGGCTATTATCGATGCCACGCCGGGAACATTCTGCCTGCTCGATACCAAAGGCCGCATTCTTGCGCTGAACCCCTATCTCTGTGAAAAATTCATCGGAAAAACTTCCGCCGAGATGACAGGCGTCAATTCGATGGAACTTGTTCATCCGGATGACCGCAGGAAGCTTGGAAAGTCCATGCAGAAAGTGATCATTGATGGAACGGAAGAATCCGCTGAAGTGAGGATCCTTGTCAAAGGAGGTCCCGACTACCTCTGGTTCCTCTTGAAGAGCAGGCGTATCGTTATCGAGCAGAACCATATGCTCGTTGTCATCGGTACCGATATCAACGATCGAAAAGAGATCGAGCAGGCACTGGCAATCAGCGAGCAGAAGTTTCGTTCAATAGCCGAACAGCTCGAAGGCGAGGTATTCATCCTCGATTCCGACGGGATCGTCACCTATATATCCCCCGCTTCAGAATACATATCCGGGTTCCCGCCAGATGAGATGACCGGGCGTTCATTCACTCAATTCATCCATGAAGATAATCGTCAGGCGGCTGTCGAGAACTTTCTCGAGATGCTGACGGACAACGATAAAGTCACGAAAAGAGTTTCTGTCGTCAGGTGTCTCAGGAAAAACGGCACCTTTTTCTGGGGTGAAGTCCATGTGAAACTTTGCCAGGGCGATGGTATCAACGGCATGATCGGGCTTCTGTTCGATGTGACCATACGCAAACGGCAGGAGACCCTCAAGGCTTTCCGTCTCCGCATTCTGCAACTCTCGGAATCCTATTCCATGGAAGACCTGCTCCGGGTAATTGTCGATGAGGCCGAAAAACAGACGGAAAGCAGGATCGGCTTTTTCCATTGCTTCGGGGATGATTCGTCCAGCGGATCCCTTCAGGTCGCCTCGACCAGTGTGGAAAAAAACATGAAATTGGCGAACGGCGACAACCCCCATCCGATGGTGATCGGTGCCGGTTTCTGGGCGGATGCACTTCGGGAAGGCAGGACGGTGATCAACAACAGCTTCAATCAGCCGCCCGACCCGAAGAACAACTGGTCCGACAATCATCCCCAGGTTCACCGTACCCTTATCGTGCCGATTGTGCAGAAAGAGAAAATCGTCGCTCTGATCGGGGTGGCCAACAAAGCTGCCGATTACGATGACGATGATGAGAAATGGATCTCCTCCCTCGGGGAGATTGCCTGGGATATCGTGGCCCGGAAGTTTGCCGAGCAGTCAAAAAACGAAATGCAGGCACTGCTGATCCAGTCACAGAAGATGGAGCTCATCGGGCAGCTTGCCGGGGGTATCGCCCATGACTTCAACAATATGCTCGGCGTGATACTCGGCAATATTGAAATGGCGATGACCCTCCAGCCGGTACATGGGATGCTGCAGAGAAACCTCATGAACATTCTGAGCGCGGTAAACCGTTCTTCCGACCTTACCACCCAGCTTCTCGCTTTTGCAAAGGAACAGGCGGTCATGCCTATTGTCGTCGAGCTGAACACCATGGTGGAAAACCTGCTTGTGATGCTGAGGAGGATCATCGGCGAAAACATCACCATGGTCTGGATTCCCGACAGCCACCGTTCGCTTATCAGGGTCGATCCCGCCCAGATAGACCAGATACTGGTAAACCTCTGCATCAATGCGCGTAACGCCATTACCGGTACCGGTACCATTACGTTACAGACCGGATGCTGGCAATGCGTCAAAAACTCGGATGCTCCATTTCAGTCTTCAAAAATTCCAGGGGATTACATTACCCTGTCGGTATCCGATACGGGGTGCGGAATCGATCAGGAGAACCTTCCCCACATTTTCGAGCCGTTTTTCACGGTCAACAAACAGGGTAAAGGAGTAGGCCTCGGTCTTGCGACGGTCTACGGCATTGTCAGGCAGAATAACGGTTATATCGACTGTCAGAGCGAGCCGGGCTCCGGGACCATCTTCACCATTCATTTTCCCCGGTTCAGCGGGACCTATTTCGAGCCCGATCTTCAGACAGAACAGCCTCCTGAAGAGATTGTTGTAAAGGAAACCGTGCTGCTTGTCGAGGATGAGCCCGATATTCTCAATCTCTGCAGGCTTGAGCTTGAAAAGAACGGTTACAAGGTCCTTTCGGCTACAGATCCTTTCGAGGCGATTTCAATTGCCGAAAGCTGTTCCGGGCAGATCGACCTTCTGCTGACCGATGTTGTCATGCCGAAGATGAACGGTTGCGATCTCGCGAAAAAGCTTCTGTTCGACATTCCCCGACTGAAAACACTCTTCATGTCAGGGTATACGCCGGACGTTATCGATTATCCCGATATGTTCGACAGGAAAATTAATTACATCCAGAAACCGTTTACCCTTAAGGCTCTTGTGTCGGCGGTGCGAAAGCTGCTCAACCATCCTGCCTGATCCTGTTGCTCATGGTCAGTTCTGCCCGTCTCCTGTGTACTTTGAAAAAACCGTAACGATGATTTCCATGCCGATACATTTTCCGGCAGCAAGGCGTTGCCTTGGACTGGTGGTTTTTCCCTGTATTCTTTTGCTGATTCCGTTCTTTCGCTTTCCCGGTCTCATCGCAGCCGAGCGTTATCCTTACGAAACCGTATCCGGTGATTCGCTGCATACCAGGATATACCGTCTCCGGAACGGGCTTGCCGTTTATATGAGCCCTGTCAGGAATATCCCCAGGATATATACTTCCATTGCGGTTCGTGCGGGCAGCAAGTTCGATCCTCCCGCGACGACCGGGCTTTCACACTACCTCGAACACCTGCTGTTCAAGGGGACTGATTCGCTCGGTACGCTCGATTTTGCAAAAGAACGTCCGCTTCTCGACAGGATAACCGGGCTGTACGAACAGTACCGTTCAACCGGTGACAAGGCAAAAAGAGCGAAGATCTATTCGCAGATCGACAAAATCTCCGGTGATGCCGCACGGTATGCGATTCCGAACGAATACGACAAGCTCGTCAGCTCCATCGGTGCGCGGGATACCAATGCATACACCACGGAGGAAGAGACGGTGTTTGTCAACGACATCCCTTCGAACCGGCTCGAACAGTGGCTGACGATCGAGGCCGAACGGTTCCGCAATCCGGTGATGCGTCTGTTCCACACCGAGCTGGAAGCTGTCTATGAAGAGAAGAACATGAATATGGACAGCGATGGTGACAAGCTCTGGGAAGAACTGCTCGGCGGGCTTTTCCGCAAGCATCCCTACGGCACACGGACGATCATCGGCAAGGCCGGGCACCTGAAGAAGCCATCGATAAAAAATGTCATCAACTACTACCATACCTATTATGTGCCGAATAACATGGCCCTGTGCATGGCGGGCGATTTCGATCCTGATGAGGCCATAAGGCTGATCGACAGGACGTTTTCGAAGCTTGTGCCGAAATCGGTCCCTGAATACCATCCGCCGCTTGAACAGCCGATAGCAAGGCCCGTCAGAAAAATCGTCACCGGTCCGGAAGCTGAGGAACTCGATATCGGCTACCGTTTTCCGGGAGTCGGTTCGCACGATGCCGACATCCTCATCCTGATCGACAGGATTCTTTTCAACCAGACGGCAGGCCTCATCGATCTCAACCTGAACCAGGCGCAGAAGGTCCTCGAAGCCGGTTCAATGCTCCTGCCGATGAAGGACTATTCAGTGCATATACTCAGTGCGAAGCCCCGGAAAGGCCAGAGCCCCAAGGAACTCAAGGGCCTGCTTCTCGGTCAGATCGAGCTTCTGCGGGAAGGTCATTTTCCTGATTGGCTCATCGACGCAGCCATCAACGATATCAGGCTCGAAGAGCTGAAACAGTACGAAAAAAACCATGGACGGGCCGAAGCTTTTGTGGAGTGTTTCCGCTGGGGCATGAACTGGAGCCGCTATGTCGGCCTGGTCGATCGACTCAAGGACATCACGAAAGCGGAAATTGTCGATTTTGCCCGAAAGCATTACGGCCGGAACTATGTGGAGGTTTACAAGAAACCGGGGCCAAGACGGAGCGGAAAGAAAATCCCGAAACCTGCCATCACTCCGATCAGAGTGAACAGGGATACGTCATCCGTTTTCGGTGAAAAGATTCTTTCCATGAACGTGAACCCGATCGAACCGGTATTCGCAGATTACAGGAAAGATATCACTTTCCTCGACATCAAGCCGTCGGTCAGGCTTCATTATGTCGGGAACCATGAGAACGAGCTGTTTTCGCTCTATTATGTTTTCGAAACCGGTACCAGGCGCGATCGAAAAATCAGTCTTGCGCTCGATTACCTTTCCTACCTCGGCACATCGAAACTCTCTCCTCAAGCCTTCAGGCAGGAGCTTTACAGGCTCGGTGTCACCCTCACGGCTTCAGCGACCGATAATTATGTCTACCTGGCGCTGACAGGTCTTGGTAAAAATGAAGCGGCGGCTGTCAGGATGCTCGAAGAGCTGTTGCAGGATGCAAGGCCGGATGAAGCCGTTCTCGGCAAGCTGAAAGCGGATGTGCTGAAAAACCGAAGCGACGACAAGCGTTCGAAACGGAAAATCCTTTTCGAAGCGATGCTGAATTACGGAAAATACGGGCCGAACTCTCCCTTCACCAATGTCCTGTCGGATGCGGAGCTGGCAACGGTTACATCGAAGGAGCTTCTTGACGATGTCCGCACGCTTCTCCAGTTCCGCCATCATGTCCTCTACTACGGGCCGTCTTCGTCGGATGCCGTGCTCTCTGAACTGCGTACGCTGCGGCATTACCCCTCGACATTCAGGGAGCTTCCTTCCGACGACCCCTTCAGGGAGCAGGAGCAGACTGATAATCTGGTCTACCTTGTCGATTACGACATGAATCAGGCGGAAATCATCATGCTCACCCGAGATACTGTCTACAATCCTTCCCAGGTGCCGCTGGTCACGCTCTTCAACGAGTATTTCGGCGGAGGCATGGCATCGATTGTATTTCAGGAAATGAGGGAGTCGAAAGCGCTTGCCTATGCCGTTTTTTCATCCTGCAGCGCACCGAAGCTTAAAGGACGTCACAACTATATCGTCAGTTATATCGGCACCCAGTCCGACAAGCTTCCGCAGGCCCTCGATGGAATCGGGAACCTGATGCGGACCATGCCGGAATCGGCGAAACTCTTCGAGGCGTCGAAAAAAGCGGTCATGGGCAAGATATCTTCCGCCCGCCTTTCGGGAACCGACCTGCTTTTCGACTATGAAACGGCGGCAAGGCTTGGCATAGACCACGATATCAGAAAGGACATCTATCGGGAAACCGCCAACATGACCCTTGCCGATATCGCAGATTTTCACCGGAAGCATTTTATGAACCGCAAACGCGTCATGCTGGTGCTTGGCAAGAAAAACAGCCTCGACCTGCAGACGCTCGGAAAATACGGTACGCTCAGAGAACTCAGCCTCAGGGATATCTTCGGATATTGACGCGATCCGACCCCGATCGTTGATCCTGAGGGTTCAGTTTAATAAAATAATATGACGGTAAGGTCGGACTATGAACGGCAGGGAAAACCAGGAACGGGGAAAATGTTTTGCAGGCACGGCATTCAGGAACGTCAGGATATTCAATGGTATCGACGGCCGGCTTCTTGACGGCATGCAGCTGCTTGTGGAAGGGAACAGGATAACCGCTCTTGCGGGGAATGGAGAAGAGGCTCCGCCAACGTTCAGGGTCATCGACTGCAAAGGGCATGTGCTCATACCGGGGCTCATCAACAGCCATTTTCACATGATCGGTGCACTGAGCGCGAACCGGCTCCATGAAAACCCCGGAAAGGAGTACCGCGGGTTCCTCTATGCGAAAGTGCTTGAAATGACCCTGATGCAGGGGTTTACCACGGTCAGGGACGCGGGCGGGAACGATTGGGGCGTCGTTCAGGCTGCGGCTGAAGGACTTTTCGATGCTCCGAGGATTTTCCCTTCGGGCGCGCTGATATCCCAGACAGGAGGCCATTTCGATTTCCGGCCCAGGCATATCGCCCTCGGCCAGACGGAGCACCGTGGAGAAATCGCCATCGTGCTTGACGGCATGTCCTACCTTGCCGACAGTCCCGGGGCCGTGCGCAAGGCTGCGCGCGAATGTCTCCGGCAGGGTGCCACACAGGTGAAAATCGCTTCCGGGGGAGGGGTCATCTCTCCAGGCGATCCGGTACTGTCGGTCCAGTTCACCCCGGAGGAAGTAAGGGCTGCCGTCGAGGTCGCCCGCAACTGGGGCACCTATGTGGCTTCCCATGTCTATACCGCGGAAGCCGCGGTCCGGGATATCGAATGCGGCGTCATGTCCCTGGAACATGCCAACCTCATGACCGCCGAGGCCGTAAGGCTCGGGGTGGACAAGGGGGTATGGTGGTCGCCGCAGACGGTTGTCTATCTGCACCCCCCCGAAGACTGGAACGATATGCAGCGGGCCAAGCTCGCTGTCGTGGCCGAAGGTCTCGAAAGGACGATGGAGCTGTTCAGGACATACAACGCGCGGGTCCTTTTCGGAACGGACTGTTTCGGGAACATGGATGTCCAGCATCTCGAATTCCGGTACCGTTCCCGATTTTTCCCGGCAATCGACATTCTCCGCCAGGCGACGTCGAACGGCGGGGAAGCGTTGCGCATGTCTGGGCCGCTCTATCCCTGCGCAGGAGATCTCGGGGTCCTGAAACCAGGGGCCATGGCCGACCTGCTCCTTGTCAGGGACAATCCTCTCGAAGATGCGTCCATCCTGTCCGATTACGGGGACCAACTGCTGCTTATCATGAAAGACGGACGGATCTTCAAAAACCTGCTTTAAACGGGACCGGCAGTGTGCTGGAGCTCCCACATCCGGCGGTAGGTGCCGCTGTTCTGCATCAGATCGCCGTGACGGCCCTGTTCCACGATTTTTCCTTTGTCGAGCACGATAATCCGGTCGTACTGCTCCATGGCCTTGAGGCGGTGGGTTATCGCGATCAGGGTTTTTCCCCTGCTGATAGCCGCGAGGGTGCCGGTAACCTCTTTTTCGGTGATCCCGTCGAGGTTTGCCGTGGCTTCGTCGAGGATGATGACGGGCGCATCCTGCAGAAGGACCCGGGCAATGGCGATGCGCTGCCGTTCTCCGCCGCTGAGCTTCATGCCGTGCTGGCCTGCCCATTCGTCGAGTTTCGAAACGAAACTGCCGAGACCTGC
>CAIYPU010000004.1 GCA_903928225.1 uncultured Chlorobiaceae bacterium | reverse complement strand
GGGGCGTTCTGATATTGGGTGCATCGAGCCTTTGGTCCCTGCAGTCCCTTTGGCCGCTTATTATAGTGCTGAATGCTGGAGGGTGGCTGGGTTCTGGAGAGTGGGAGGCCGGGGCGTTCTGATATTGGGTGCATCGAGCCTTTGGTCCCTGCAGTCCCTTTGGTCCCTTTTTTGCGTTGAGTGATGGAGAGGAGTTGGGGTTTGGAAGGTGGAAAGTGGGATCTGGGGAAATCAGGACTGAGTGCTGAGGACTGAGGACTGGGTAAGAAAAAAATGCTTAGTCCTGAGCACTTAGCACTCAGTCCTGTAAAAAGGAAAGGCCGCCTTATTCGAGGCGGCCTTTTTTTTAAGCTATCATCGTTACTTCAGTTCGTCGAAGGTACGGGCTGCAAGGTATTCGTAGTGTGACCAGCGGGCGTCCACCTCTTTCTGGATTGCCTTGAAGTACTCTTCTGCAAGGGCCGGATGGCTCTTTTTCAGCATCCTGAAGCGGTTTTCCATGTTCAGGAACTGCGCGATCGGGATTTTCGGCTTCTTCGAGTCGAGGATGAGGGGGTTCTTGCCCTCCTTCAGCCTTTCCGGGTTGTAGCGGTACAGGATCCAGTGCCCCGAATCGACCGCAGCCTTCTGGTTTTCGAGCGCATTCGACATGTTGATGCCGTGGGCGATGCAGTGCGAATAGGCGATGATGATCGAAGGACCGTTATAGGCTTCAGCTTCGAGGAAGGCTTTCAGCGTCTGTTCGTCGCGCGCGCCAAATGCCACCGAGGCGACATAGGCGTTGCCGTAGCTCATCGAGATCATGCCGAGGTCCTTTTTCGTGGCTGTCCTTCCGGCCATGGCGAATTTCGCGACAGCTGCCTTTGGCGTTGCTTTCGAAGCCTGTCCTCCGGTGTTGGAATACACTTCGGTATCGAGCACGAGCAGGTTGACGTTCTTGTCGCTTGCGGTGACGTGGTCAACGCCGCCATAACCGATATCATACGCCCAGCCGTCGCCGCCGACACCCCAGACGCTCTTTTTGACGAGCATATCGGCAATCGAGAGCAGGTTGCGCGCATCCGGAGTGTCGAGCTGAACCAGCTTGTCTTTCAGGATGGCGATGCGTTTGCGCTGTTCGAAGATTTCCGGTTCCGTCGTTTCGCCGGCTTCGAGGATTTCGGTTGTGAGCGTGTCGCTGATCTCGGCGGACATCTTTTTCAGGAGCTCACGAGCGAATTCCCGCTGCTTGTCGATCGAGGCCCTGAAGCCGAATGCGAATTCGGCGGTGTCTTCGAAGAGCGAGTTCGACCATGTCGGTCCGCGCCCGTCGCAATTGGTGGTGTAGGGCGTCGTCGGCAGGTTGCCTCCGTAGATGGATGAACAGCCGGTCGCGTTGCCGATGACGAGGCGGTCGCCGAAGAGCTGGGTGAGCATCTTGATGTAAGGCGTTTCGCCGCAGCCTGAGCAGGCGCCGGAGAATTCAAACAGCGGAACCTGGAGCTGCTGTTCCTTGATCAGCCTGGTGTTGATTTTCGTGCGGTCGAAGTCCGGAATGTTCAGGAAGAAGTTCCAGTTGTCTTTTTCGGTCTCGCGCAACGGGCTCTGCAGGCTCATGTTCAGGGCCTTCCGCTCCGGGTTGGCTTTGTCCCTCGACGGGCAGACATGGGCGCAGATTTCGCATCCGGTGCAGTCTTCCGGTGCGATCTGGATGGTGTATCTCATACCTTCCCAGCTGCTTCCCTTCGCAGCCATTGATTTGAAGGTGTGAGGGGCGTTGCTGAGACAGTTCGCGTCGTAAACTTTCGCGCGGATCGTTGCGTGCGGGCAGACCAGGGTGCATTTTGCGCACTGGATGCAGAGGTCCGGTTCCCAGACGGGGATGTTTTCCGCCAGGTTCCGTTTCTCGAATTTTGCGGTGCCGGTCGGGTAGGTTCCGTCGGCCGGGAAATCGCTGACCGGGATGTTGTCGCCTTCGCCTGCGATCACTTTCGCAAGGACGTTGCAGACAAAATCCGAAGCTTCGCCGACGATGCAGGCGCGCATCTCCTTTTTGCTGTTAGCGACTGCACCGAGGGTAACCTGGTGCAGGTTCGAAAGGGTGTTGTCGACAGCCTGGATGTTCTGGTTGACGACTTCGTCGCCTTTTTTGCCGTATGTTTCCCTGATCGACTGCTTGATCTTGTCGATAGCCTCTTCACGCGGCAGGACGCCGGAGATGGCGAAAAAGCAGGCCTGCATGATCGTGTTGATGCGCTGGCCCATGCCGCTGCTCTGTGCGACTTTCAGCGCGTCGATGCAGTAGAGTTTAGCTTCCTTTGCAAGCAGGTGTTCCTGGACGTTCCTCGGGAGCTTTTTCCAGAGCTCTTCGGGCGCGTAATGCGAGTTCAGGAGCAGAGTGCCGCCTTTCTTGAGGTTCCTGACCAGGTCGATCATCTCAAGGAAGGTCCAGTGGTGGCATCCGATGAACTGTGCCTCGGTGATGAGATAGGTCGAACGGATCTGGCGCGGCCCGAAACGAAGGTGCGACGTCGTGATCGAACCTGCCTTTTTCGAGTCGTACACGAAGTAGCCCTGTGCATAGTTGTCGGTGTTTTCGCCGATGATCTTGATGGTGTTCTTGTTCGCACCGACGGTCCCGTCTGATCCGAGGCCGTAGAAGAGGGCGCGGAAGATCTCGTCCGGTTCGATGGAGAACTTGTGATCGTAGGCGAGGCTGGTGCCGGTCACATCGTCGTTGATGCCGATGGTGAAGTGGTTTTTCGGCTTCTCGGCAGCCATGTTCTCGAAAATGCCTTTGACCATCGCCGGGGTGAACTCTTTCGATGAGAGTCCGTACCTGCCGCCGGTAACGTTCGGCATAGCCTTGATGAGCCCGGTCTGGAACCCTTCGAGAAGGGCGTTGACCGTATCGAGGTAAAGCGGTTCGCCTGCACTTCCCGGCTCCTTGACCCTGTCGAGCACGGAAACCGACTTGACGGTTTTCGGGAAAGCTTCGACGAAACGGGTGATATCGAAGGGACGGAAAAGGCGCGCGTTGATGACGCCGACTTTCTCCCCCTGTTTGTTGAGGTATTCGACGGTTTCGCGGACGGTTTCGACGCCTGAGCCCATCAGGACGATCACGCGTTCCGCATCAGGTGCGCCGTAGTACTGGTAGAGTTTGTAGTGGCGGCCGGTGAGCTCGCCGAATTTTTCCATGACCTTCTCGGTGATTTCCGGGCATGCGTTGTAGTAGCTGTTGACGGTCTCCCTTCCCTGGAAATAGACATCCGGGTTCTGGGACGTGCCGCGCAGGACCGGCGCATCAGGGGTCATTCGGCGGCTGCGATGGGCGATGACCATCTCGTCGGTAACCAGTTGCCTGATGATCTCGTCGGGAATGACCTCGATCTTTGAAACTTCATGCGAAGTCCTGAACCCGTCGAAGAAATGGAGGAACGGTATCCTCGATTCGAGGGTCGCAGCGGCTGAAATAAGCGCCATGTCCATGACTTCCTGGACCGATGCCGATGCGAGCAGAGCGAAGCCCGTGCCGCGGACCGACATGACGTCGCCGTGGTCGCCGAAAATCGAAAGGGCCTGGCAGGCAATCGAACGGGCCGAAACATGGATGACGCAGGGGCTGAGCTCTCCGGCGATCTTGTACATGTTCGGGATCATGAGCAGCAGTCCCTGGGCGGCGGTGAATGTCGTGGTGAGTGCTCCGGTCTGCAGTGAACCGTGAACCGCTGCTGCCGCACCGGCCTCGCTCTGCAGTTCATCCACTTTCGGTACGGTGCCCCAGATGTTTTTCTTTCCTACCGCGGCCCAGGCGTCGGAGTACTCGCCCATGGGCGATGCCGGCGTGATGGGGTAGATACAGATGACCTCGCTTGTTCTATAAGAGACATGAGCTAGGGCCTCATTTCCTTCCATTGTCTTATACGTCGTACGGCTCATATTCGCTAGTCGCTGGATTTGTATTGATTGAAAAAAGGTCGGTGCCAGGCACTGAAAATGATAAAACCGCGAAGCGGCCTCAATAGTTACTTCGCAGAAATATTATTTTGCTGGAGCGATTCGAAAGATATTAAAAAAATCGGTTTTTGATAAATGTTAATTAAATTCGGCTTTTCGGACGGGATTGTTCCCGCATAAGTCAACTGTCTTGT
This sequence comes from uncultured Chlorobiaceae bacterium, assembly GCA_903928225.1. GTDB lineage: Bacteria > Bacteroidota > Chlorobiia > Chlorobiales > Chlorobiaceae > Chlorobium. The sequence goes on along the minus strand of CAIYPU010000004.1, from coordinate 26,553 downwards.
TCATGATACGGGAAAAGAGCGAAATAACCGGTGAAGGGAGCGAACATATCGTTTACGGAAGGAATGCCGTTCTCGAACTGCTGCAGAACAAACCTGAAAGCGTCGAGAAGATCTATTTCCAGTTCAATACCTCCCATCCGAAGCTCAAGGAGATCGTCATCACCGCCAGGCGGCAGCGGATAGCCAGCGGTAAAGCGCGCCTCGAGAAACTTTCGCAGATCGCCGGGACCGCCAAGCATCAGGGCGTATGTGCCATCATCAGCCCGGTGACCTACTACCAGCTCGAGGAGGTGCTCTCGTCTCCCAGAAACAGTTTTCCCCTCATTGTCGTGCTTCCGGGCCTTGACGACCCCCATAATATCGGGGCCATCATCAGGACCGCCGAAGCTGTGGCCGCTGACGCGGTCGTGCTGGTCGAAGGCCGGGGCGCCCCGCTCGGCGCGGTTGTCCACAAAGCTTCTGCCGGCGCCCTTTCCCACATGAGGATAAGCAAGGTGAAGAGCCTTGTCCGTGCGCTCGAATACCTCCGCGAGCATGGGATCCGTGTCGTTGCAGCCGATATGGAGGCAGAGGAGAACTATACTGACATCGATATGAAAAAGCCGACCGCGATCCTGCTCGGCAAGGAAGGGAGCGGCCTCGGGCCTGAAGTGCTCGACTGCTGTGACCATGTCGTGAGGATTCCCATGGCAGGCTGCGTCGAATCCCTGAACGTCAGTGTGACGGCAGGTGTCCTGCTTTACGAGGCCATGCGCCAGCGTCTTTCCTGAAATTTTTTCAGGCACTTTTCTTTTCCCCGATTCTTCCCTTTCCGGGTTTCACCCCTCGAAAAAAAATATTACCTTGTTTGTCGCAAAGCGGCCGCGGGCGCGCCATCTCCATCAACCTTCATTTTATCAGCCATGCTTATTCCCGAAGATCTCCGCTATACCAAGGACCATGAATGGATCAAGCTGCTCGACGACGGCAGCAGCGCCCTTGTCGGCATTACCGATTTTGCCCAGCACGAGCTCGGCGACATCGTGTTCGTGGAACTCAAGCCTGCCGGTACGAAAGTGAAGGAGCATGAAGTGTTCGGTACCGTCGAAGCGGTGAAAACCGTGGCCGATCTGTTCGCTCCGGCGGCAGGGGAGATCATTGAACTGAACCCCGGTCTCGACAACGCGGAAATCGTCAACCAGGACCCCTACACCAACGGCTGGCTCGTGAAGATGAAAATCGACAACCCGGCATCGCTGGCTTCGCTGCTTGACGCTGCGGCATACCGCCAGCTTACCGGCGAGTGAACCGGATTTACCATACAACCACAACATTCTGACCTGCAATGCCATTCATTGTCAATACCGCGGATGAAAGAGAGGAGATGCTCAAGGCCATTGGCGCAGCTTCTTTCGAAGAGCTTCTCAAGGATGTTCCTGCGGAGGTCCGCCTGAAAAAGCCCCTCGATCTCAACCCGCCGCTCGATGAACCGAGGGTGCGCAATCTCCTCGAAGGCATGGCCTCATCGAATGGCAGCACCGCCGATCATGTGAGTTTCCTCGGCGCAGGGGCATACGATCATTTCATCCCGGCCGCGGTCGGCACCATCACTTCGCGCAGCGAGTTCTATACGGCTTACACCCCATACCAGGCCGAAGTGTCACAGGGGACCCTGCAGGCAATCTACGAATACCAGAGCCTCATCTGCCGCCTCTACGGCATGGATGTCGCCAACGCTTCGATGTACGACGGTGCGACGGCGCTTGCCGAAGCTGTCCTCATGGCCATGAACACGACCGGCCGGCATCAGGTGGTCATTGCAGGACAGCTCCATCCGAACAGCATCTCCGTGCTGAAAACCTATCTCGAAGCTGCAGGACAGGAGGCGATTGTCCAGAATGCGCTAGAGGATGGCATCGGCAGCATTTCTTCGCTCAGGGAGCTGGTGGGCCAGAGCACTGCCGCGGTGGTTGTCCAGCAGCCGAACTTCTATGGCTGCCTTGAAGAGGTGGAAGAGATCGCTTCGATCGCCCATGAAAAAGGCGCGCTCTTCGTCGTTTCAGCAGATCCTCTCTCTCTCGGGGTCCTTGCCTCTCCGGGAAGCTACGGCGCCGATATCGCGGTTGGCGAGGGACAGCCCCTCGGTACCCCGCAGAGTTTCGGCGGCCCCTACCTCGGCATTTTCGCCGTAAAAAAGGATTTTATCCGGAAAATCCCCGGACGTCTTATCGGCATGACGAAAGACAGGGAGGGCAAAGATGGTTTTATCCTTACCCTCCAGACAAGGGAACAGCATATCAGGCGCGAAAAGGCGACGTCCAACATCTGCAGCAACGAAGCCCTGAATGCGCTTGCGGCAGCTGTTTATCTCTCTCTGCTCGGCAGGGAAGGGCTTCGGGAGGTCGCTTCGCAATCGGCGCAGAAAGCCGCATACCTTTCCAGGAAAATAACCGCCATCCCCGGTTTCTCGCTGAAATTCAGCAAGCCGTTTTTCAGGGAGTTCGTTCTGGAAACACCGATTCCGGCCGCCGAGGTGGTCGTGAGGATGCTGGAAAAGAAGGTTTTTGCCGGTTACGATCTTTCGCCGCACGGCGAAAACGGATTGCTCGTGGCCGTTACCGAAAAACGCACGAAAGAGGAACTGGATGCGTTTGCCGCATCCCTCGCCTCTCTATCATAACTGTTTGATTTTTCAGGGGATGTAGCCCCGGAGAAGAGAAAAGGTCCCCTTCTGTCTTTCGCATTCGTGCAAAGGAGAGAAGGGGATCTGATTTTCAGATGAGGCCGAGGGCTTCGAGTTCGCTGTCGATGGCCGCTTTGTTTTCCGGCGCGATGGGCACCAGGGGAAGGCGGTAGACCTCCCTGACCATCCCCATTCGGGCAAGCGCGTACTTGACGGGACCAGGGTTGCTTTCGATGAAATTGAGCCTGAACAGTTTCCTGAGCGAGCTGTTTATCGAACGGGCGGTTTCGAGATTTCCATTCCTGAGCGCATCGACGAGCATCTTTACTTTCGAGGGAACCTGGTTTGCCGCGACGGAGATCACCCCATCGCCGCCCATCGCCATGAATGGCAGGATCAGCGAATCCTCTCCGGTCAGGACCGAGAAGTGTGCCGGGCGTTCTTCGATCAGCTCGACGATCTGTGCGATGTTTTCCGTCGCCTCCTTGACCGCCGCGATGTTGCCGAAATCCCTGGCGAGCCTGAGGATGGTCGAAGCGGCAACGTTGCAGCCGGTCCTGCCGGGGACGTTGTAGATGATGATCGGCACGGAAACAGCTTCGGCTATATGCCTGTAATGCTGGTAGATCCCTTCCTGCGACGGCTTGTTGTAATATGGCGCTACGGAAAGGATTGCCGCGGCGCCTGCTTTTTCGGCGTTCACGGCAAGTTCCACAGCTTCGCCCGTGGCGTTCGTTCCTGCGCCCGCTGCGACCATGATGTCATTGCCGGCTTCTTCTTTGACGATGCGGATAATTTCTGTCTGCTCCCTGCCGGTGAGGGTCGGTGACTCTCCCGTGGTGCCGCATGGAATGATGATATCGGTTCCTGCCTCGATGTGGAAATGCACCAGTTTCCTCAAGGCCTCAGTATCGATCGTGCGGTCCTCGTTGAACGGGGTTACCAGCGCTACGGCCGATCCTGAAAGTAATCGTGTGGACATGGTTCCTGTCGCTTTTTATAGTATCCGGGCTCTTCTGTTTCCAAGCCTCGTTATTGAAATCGAAACATTCATGGACCGCACTCCCTGTCCGTGTAGCAGGCGGCGGGGCCGCGTTCCGATGCGTAAAGATACTGAAACGAAGAGGATTAAACAGCGAAATGGATTCTGAAATGAAAATTTATTTTGCCAGGCTTGCCAGAAAAGACATTTTCCGGTGAGTTCTGTAAAAATACGGCGTTCGTATGGGGTGTACCTAAATCATATGGAAAAGCTGTAGCGCTGCAAACAGGATATTTGATCTTTTCATTGGAACGTCGCATGGTTCGGAATATTTAACGGGTTATCCTAATGAAAATCATCTGTTTACGTTATTTGTTCATTCGACTTGATTACATCGACTGCGACTTGCTGTTTAAATGCTACTATAAATTGTGTTTGTCAAAGCATTCATCAGAGTTTCGGTACGTTTGACAGAGCTTTTTCCGTAATTCCTGAAATACCGGGATCCATTCTCCAATTTTTTTCTGACGAAAAAGACGCACGCTGTTATACCATGGAGTGTCTGTTCTTGCCAGCAGCCACCGCCAGTCCGGGTTGAATGGCAACATTATCCAGGTGGGTATTCCCAACGCTCCGCTCAGATGAGCCACACTGGTATCGACGCTGATGACGATATCCATGATCTCGCAAAGGGCAGCAGTATCGGTAAAATCCCTGATCTTCTCACCGAAATGCCTTATTCCATCAGTCGCTTCAAGATATTTCAGATCAGCTTCTCTTACTTCCTTCTGCAGGCTTATGTATTCAAACTCTACAGGAAGTATTTCCATGAGTGCGGAGAGCTCTATGCTGCGGTTTCTGTCGTTGGCGTGTTTCGGATTTCCGCTCCAGACCAGACCGACACGTGGTTTTTTTTTTATACCGAGCCTGCCTGCCCAATGCATTTTCTGCTCCTGGTTGACAGCAAGATACTTCGTTGAAAAAGGGATATTGTCAAGCGTGGTTTTGAATGCCAGAGGCAGAGACATCAAGGAGCATTGGTAATCGAATCCATGTTGTTTATTCCCTTTGGGTATGATTTCAGCATGGCTTTTCAACTGGTGAAACAGGTTCAGAAGAGCAGGCTCGATCTCAAGAAGCACTTTTGCCCCAAGGTCGGCAACGAGCCGGACATACCGGCAAAACTGTATGCTGTCGCCTAGCCCCTGTTCGCTGTGCAGGAAAATGGTTTTTCCTTCAAGTGATGTATTGCCTTTCCATTGTCTTTCAGGGTGGTTTTGATTTTTTTTACAAAAAGTACCTGTTTTTTTTCTCCATTCATAGAGTTCCCATCCTGCGATGTAATCACCGAGCAAGAATAGCAGCATGGATTTATTAACGTAATAATCGGCAAAACCGGGTTTGAGATCAATTGCACGATCGAAATTTTCAAGAGCCTCGATCATAAGATTCTGTGCATAATAGAACAAACCGCGATTATTAAAGGCGTCGGCGAAATCGGGTTTGAGTTCGATTGCCCGGTTGATATTTTCGAGGGAGTCCCCGAACTGATTCAATTTGGATAAAACCAAGCCTTTATTGCTGTAAGCTTCAGCGTAACCATGCTTTTGTTCAATAGCGAGGTCGAAATTCCTGAGGGCTTCTTCAAACTGGTTAAGTTTATACAAAAGAAGCCCTTTGTTATTATAGGCTTCAGGATATCGATGTTTCAGCGCGATAGCGCGGTCGACATTTTCGAGAGCCTCGTCGAATCGGTTAAGCTCAATAAAAAGCACTCCTCGATTGTTATATGCTTCGGCATATTCCGGTTTTAACGCAATAGCCCTGTCGATATCTTCGAGAGCTTCCGGAAACCTGCCCAGTGTTTTTAGGATATTGCTTCGGTTGTTATATGCTTCAGCGAAGGAGGGTTCAAGCGCAATAGCGCGGTCGACATCTTCGAGAGCCTCCTCATGACGGTTCAATGCATGGAAAACGGCACTCCGGTTGGCAAAATTTCCGGCAACGTCTGATTTAAGGGAGAGTGCGACAGTCAAACTTTGCAGAGCCTCTTCAAAGTGTTCAAGTTTGTAAAATAGAACACCTTGCTTTTCATATGCATCGTGATAATCGGGTTTAAGTGAAATTGCCCGCTCGAAACTGTCGAGAGCTTCTTCCAGAAGATTGAGTTCAGACAAAAGAAGTGCCTTCCTGAAATAAGCTTCTGTATAACATGGGTTGATGGCGATAGCATGGCTATAGCTTTCAATGGCTTCTTTTTTACGATTCATCCGATACAGGACATCCCCCCGGTTCAAGCTGGCTCCGGCAAATTCAGGATTGATTGCAAGCGCCAGGTCCAGGCTCGTCAATGCTTCTTCCGGAAGATTCATTTCCATCAGCACCAGTCCTCTTTTGCTGAAAGCTTCATAACTTCGGGGATCAAGTGCGATTGCCCTGTCGAAACTATCGAGTGCTTCTGCACGCAGCTCGAGCTCATGTAAAACCATCCCCCTGTTGATATAGGCCTCCGGATATTCTGGATTGAGCGAAATTGCCCGTTCATAGCTTTCAACAGACTCATCGAGACGTTTCAAATCCTTCAACACATTGCCTCGATTGGAATGGGCACCGGCAAAATCAGGTTTGATCTTGATAGCCCTGTCGAAACTGTCAAGCGCTTCGCTCAGTCGTTTCAACTCTTGCAAAACAAGTCCCCTGTTGGAACAGGCTTCGGCATAGTCCGGTTTACAGGCGATGGCCTGATCCATCAGGAGCAGGGCTTCGTGCAGCTGTTTTTTCTGGTAATTGACAAGGCCCAGCAAATGCAAGGCGCGAGGGTGGTTCCGATCGGTTTTTAGCACTTCTCCATAAATCCTGCCAGCCTCTTCAATATCTCCCAGCTGATGGTATTCCAGTCCACGTGCAATCAAATCGTTAATTGATGATCTCATTATTATTTTTTTGTCATTCGGAAAGCGGTGACACATGAACAGGTAATCGTACTGATGGCGATGGATGCAAATCGAAAAACGAGTCGATTATTTTATTACTTGTGTGATTGAGCATTTTCAGATATATAACGATGAAGCCGGAAGCTGATGATTGCGGCAGTCACTGATAGAGCCGCATCACTATGTCTGCGGATACATCAGATTCAGCGATGATAATCGCTTGTGTTTCCGGGTACCACTCTGAATGTTTATGGCGGGAATCAGCAGGACTTTGTACTCGCCTGTACACAGTTTTTTTGGCGGCCGGAACTTCCAGCAGTGCTCAGTTCTCTGAACTTTTCAAGTAGGTCAACAGCTTTTTTTCGTTCGCGGCGATGATGAGACTTATATATTCATTCACGATCTTTTTTCAAGGATAAGTCGGCAAGTTTCGTTGTTTTCAGCTATGGTGTCAGTGTTGTTGGAGAGTGCCTTATGATTCAAGTTATTTTCAATTTTCAAACTTTCATTGGAAGTCGATTGTCCGTATTCCGCATTCTGGTATGGCAGGGTGAACATGAATCTGCTTCCGCATCCTTCTTCTGATTCGACATGGATGGTGCCGCCGAGCAGTTCAATGAATTCCTTGACGATGCTGAGCCCCAATCCCGCGCCTTCCTGACTTCGGGAAAGGGAGTTGTCAGCCTGCATGAAGCGTTCGAAAATCCGCTCCTTCATCTGGGCTGGAATGCCGATCCCGGTGTCGGCGACGTAAAACACAAGTTCTCCATTTGTTTTTCTGTAGCCGAAATCGATCGATCCCCGGTTTGTGAATTTCAATGCGTTCTGGACAAGGTTCGTCATGATCTGTTCGAATTTCCGCCCATCGGTCATAACGATGCACTCTTCATCATGCAATTCTTCTGAAAGGGCAAGGTCGAGCATTTTCTTTTTTGCCTGGGGAAGAAACATGGTGTGAAGCTTCCTCAGAATCGTACTGATGGATGTCTCTGCGATATTGAGTGTTGTTTTTTTTGCATCGAGGAGCGATATATCCATCAGGTCGTCGATAAGGGTCATCATGCGATCTCCGCTCTGCTGGATAAGATCGAGGTATTCCTGTTGCTCTTCTTCGGAAAGATCTGGTTCTTTGAGCAGTTCGGTGAGGCCCAGAATCCCGTTCATCGGAGTGCGGATTTCATGGCTCATATTGGCCAGAAAGGCGGTTTTCACCTGATCGCTTTCCTCAGCCTTTTCCTTGGCGGCAAGAAGTTCGTTCCAGAGTTTTTTGTTTTCGGTGATATCGTAAAGGCTGAAATGCAGAAGTTCCTGGCCGTCGATTTCAAGATTGCCGGTATGCACTTCGACATCCCGAACCGATTCATCGGCCTTGCGATGCCGGCACTGAAAAACCTTTTTGTCGCCTTTTCTGGCTCTGTTGATCGCTGCTCTCGACTCTTCTTCGGAAAGCATGCTGATCTCTCTGATATGTTTTTGCTTCAGTTCAAAATCGGACCATCCGTAAAATTCCTCTGCGGCCCTGTTTGCATCGATGATTTTTCCCGTTTCGGGTGCGATGAGCAGGTTGATGATCGAGCTCTCATCGAACAGTTTGCGGAAGCGCGCTTCGCTTTTGCTGAGTGCGGTCATATCGGCGTTTTTCCGGTCGTCGATATCGATGCCAATACCGATGATGAAGGGAGCGTCATCGATGATGATCCTTTTTCCCGATATCTGGAACCATCGGTATACCGGGCCTCCGTTCATCAGAACTCTTGCTTCCAAGGTTATTTCTCCGCTGTTGGCAAATATCCGGTTAAAGTTCTCTTGTACATACTTTCTGTCAATGGTGTGGATGGTTTCGATGCCCAAGGTTAACGGCATCTCGCTGTCCGGTTTACCAGCGACGACATCCCGTTCATAAGCATTCCATACAGCAAAACGGCCGGCGGCATCGAGCAGGTAAAACGCGCCGGGCACGGCTTCGATCAGGGCATTGCTGAAGATTTTCTGGTTTCTGGCGGTCTTTTCAGCAAGTTTCAGTTCACTCTCAGCCTTTTTCAGGTCCGTTATATCCTGTGCAACGATGAAAATGCTGTCAACTTCACCATCATTGCCTGTCACCGGATAAACCGAGTGGCGGAAGTGACGTCCGAGGTGTTCGTCTTCGAAAAACAGCCGTTCACCCGTCGTGAATACTTTTTCTGCAGGAATTTTTCTTGATGACGACATATCAGGCGTCATGATTTCGTAGATATTCCTGTTCAGCACCTCCTCAACGGTCAACCCGAAAAGTGCCGCCAGTGATTTGTTGCATTCGATGATTCGTCCCTCGCGGTCCATGACGAAAGATGGATCGGCAAAATTCCTGAATACATTATATATCGTATCTCCCGTCTGTTGCGAGATAACTCTGGATGCTTGTGGTTTGGTATATTCCATTTTCGTCGGGTCAGGTAGAAGATTTCCTTCTCAGCATGAAATGTACGTTATTCGTAATAACGGTTATCAACTCTGTCTGTAGTGATGGAATTGCTGTTGCACTTCGTTTTCCCTTATTTGCTTTTACTTATAAAACGGAATTGAAAAAATAAACGGAGCAGACTGGCATCTGCTCCGTTTATAGAAAGGTGGTACCCCCGTAGCCACCTTTTTTAGCCATGCGGCTAAACCGCCTTTTCCCTGCGTAGATGAGATCTGTTAAGGTATCCATTGTCATCACAGCCTTTTTCAAGCTGTAGTTCCGAATCAGGAGCAATAGGATAAGCAGAGCGGATGGGGGGCCGCCCTGCTTATCCTAAAACAGTTGCCCGAAAGTGTCTTTGCTTAAAAAGATGCTTATCTGTACAACATGGTCAAGTCGGATTATGTTTTATGAAAAAAACTTGATTTAACGATATAGGGGATGTCATCTGTTCACGACTAATAATAAAAATAATGCTGGATACAGTAATGAAAAAATGTGTTTATTCGGGAAAGCAAAGACTTTATTATAGGTGTATCGTATATGATTATGGGTATATGTATATGTATTGTATATATATTTATTGTGGTCGGTTTTTTCTCTTTTCTTTTATATTGTTATATGTAATATTTATCTGTTCTAATGGACAGAATAGATTTCCTGTTGAAATTTTCGTGACACGATAAAGGGTATGTTTCATACTAAGACGATTTTCAAGCGGGAGGCGAACCGTTTGATGTGATATGATATCAAATGATTGAACTGACAGTTTTGCGGAAAGGTATCCGGCATTTATCCGATGCGATGGGGGTTGCGATATCTATTGTCGTTTTTTTCGGAATGACCGATCTCTTTGCCGGGCAGCTCATTTCTCCGGTTGTGCTCGGGAATTCAAAGGAATATCCGTTGGCCGGACATCTCGAATACGCCAGAGACCCTGCAGGCCGAAATTCTTTCCGCAATGTGATTGCTTCTCCTGAAAAGATACACTTTCAGCCGCTCGAAGGGTATCTTAGCAAAGGCTATACCCGGGATGCCTTGTGGCTTCGCTTTTCTGTAAAGAGACAAAACGTTTTTCCGGAAACAGCGATGCTCCGGATCTGGCCGGCCTATCTTGACAGTGTCACCGTTTATCTTCAGGAAGGGCAGGACCCTGAAAATGCTCTCGCCTACCGTGCTTTCCTGCTTGGGGATCATATACCGATTACTGCAACATCAGTAAAAAACCCTGAAATCGTTGTGCCTTTGAAGTTTCATTCCGATAAGCCTTCGATGGTTTATATCCGAGTCAAAACAGGCAGTGCACTTAATCTGACATGCTCAATCCATACTATAGACGATCTATCGCTCCACACGTCCAGGTTTATCATCAGTAGAGCGGTTATTCTCGGAATAACCCTTGCATTTTTAATATTAAACCTGATTGTTTTTTTCAGGATAAGGGAGCGATTATACCTCTGGTTTCTTCTCTATACGTTTTTCATAATGCTGACAATTTTTGGCCTGAGTAATTTATATGGTTATTTCTGGCCTTCTCTTCTTCCTCTCATCTCAGATTATGTTATTGCTTTTGGTGTTGCCGGGAGTACCATTTCGTATTTATTTTTTGCAAGACTACTGTTCGGTACAACGAAATACCGCTGGATCGAAGGTTACTTGCGGTTGATAATCACAGTCGCTCTATCGATGATTGTGTTGGTTCCTTTTGGTTACTACAGTTTGCTTGCACAGATTCTTTTTGCCGGCATGCTTGGTGTCATCATTGTCATGACAGCGCTTTCACTGAGTGCAATAAGGCAAAAGGATCCTGCCGGCTGGCTCTATTTCGTTGCTTTCGGAGTTGCTAACCCCGGCTATTTTTTACAGTTCCTGCGCCTTCTCGGCATCATTCCAATTGCATGGTGGAACTGCAGTGCTTTTGAGCTTGCTTCAATGTTCAATTTGCTATTCATTGCATATGCCCTGACGGAGAAAATCCTTCTGATGGAACGCGAACAAATCAGTATTGCACGTTCGGCAGAAAAAAGGGCGTTGCGACTTGCGGAAACTATGACTCATGAGATAAGGGAAAACAAGAAACAACTAGAAATAGCTCAGGTCTCGCTGAAAAATACTATTGACCGTCAGCACCGTTTTATGAGAATGATGTCCCATGAGTACAGTACTCCACTGGCCATCGTTGTCGCCAATCTCGATTTTATCCAATTGACCGCTCCGGATGTTCATAATACCTACAGGAAAGAGATGGAGAGCATACGTAAAGCAGTTGACAGGCTCGTTGAGCTCATGGATATATCACTAAAGAAGAGCCGTATCGTATCACCGGAAGAGAATTTCAGGTTTTCCCTTTTTCCAGCTATACCTTTTTTCTCATCACTGATGGAGGAGGTCCGATCAATATGGCCGAACAGGAGATTCAACTATCCTCTGAACCTGGATTTTATGGTGATTTTCGGAGATCAATATTACCTCAACAAGCTGATGCTGAACCTTATCGACAATGCCTGCAAATATTCCCCCCAGGATTCCGGTATCATGATTGATATCCGGAAGGAAAACGTTCATGTGGTCCTTATGGTCGTCAACAAGATCAATGGTTTGATAGATAATGATATCGATATCCTTTTTGATGAATTTCAACGTGGCAACGCAAGTGCGGGCGCTGGTGGTGCAGGGCTTGGACTCTGGCTCGTCAAGGAGATTACGGAACGTCATCATGGGCGTATATATTTCGAAAAAAATGCAAATAGTGTGACAGTCTCCATTCATCTACCAGCAGAACAGGGAATTCCATGATACGAAGCAGGAGTCAATCAACGGTCGGCTATTATTGACAGTATTTTCTGTTTTCTCCCAGATGAGTGAAACGTTTCATATAACCAGGAAGAGAGATACCTTATGAAAAATGAAAATAAGTTCTCTGGTCGCATTATCGTTGTGGAGGACGATGGCGAATTCAGGCAGATCCTTGTAAGGAACCTGGAGGTAAGCGGTTATGTGGTTAAAGGAGTTGCAACTGCCCTTGATTTTTATATGGAAATAGGAAAAGTGGAATACGACCTCGCCATCCTCGACATTGGCCTGCCGGATCAGAATGGCTACATCCTTGTAGAATATCTGCGGAAAAATACAGCGATGCGTATCGTGATACTTTCTGCGCGATCGATGATTGAAGAAAGGCTGGACGGGTATAAATCGGGAGCAGATGTTTATCTGGTCAAGCCTGTCGATTTCCGGGAACTCAATGCTTCGATAGAAAATCTCCTTCAGAGGAGGGTATTGATTGAAACCGCTGCAGAGGCAGAAACTGTCCCGAAAGGACAGTCGTGGAAACTCGTACATTGTGAATGGGCGCTTTATACCCCATCAGGGGATAAGGTGAAACTTACGACGAAGGAGTATGAGTTTCTTAGCTGTCTTGCATTGCAGGAAAGTCGTATTGCGACTCGTTTGCAACTCCTGAAAGTACTGGAGTATCCGAACAACCAATATGGCGGTCGTGCACTCGAATCGCTTGTCCACAGGCTCCGCAGGAAAACTTCAGGTCCGGAAGATTCACCGATCAGGACGGCTCACGGAACCGGTTACTGTTTCCTGCCGTTTCTTTATGTGAAATGATCAGTTGCCCCCCGGTTTTTTTTCAGATACATCAGATTGAACTTGCATAATATCCCTGTTGGTTTATAAAAACAGGTACCCTCTTTTTTTTAAAAAATTCATATGAAGACTGTTTGCAAAAAAAGGCATAATGAACCATCCGGCTCCAAAGGTGCAAATCATAAGCAGAAATGAAATAAAACACCATAACCACATATCTTTCAGAGCGAACCAGAAAAAGCCCAAAAACAGGCATGGCCAGGAAAATCCATCAAAAACATTCCGTTCAGGTTTATAACCTTCTGGATCAAATACTTTTCCTTTGAAGCGCCCCATTTGGATTACTGTCTTGATGTTATTCATTTACGGTACAGAAAATCAATGGTGGAGTAAATAAATCTGATAAAAAAGTTTTAATGATGTTCGATGTATGCAGAGCCGATCACATTCTCTACTCCAAACATTGCTGATTGTATTACCAACTCGACAAGCAATTCCTCCCAATGAAATATCTGGCAATGCGCTTCCTCTGCTGTCTGCCATCGATACCTTAAACGGTAAAAACTTCCACACTGGCCTTTGGTTATCCCTTGCAGCCTAAGCTTGCGAATGATTTCCTTTTTCAGGTTTTCCGCATTCTGCATATTTTTTTTCATGCTGTTAGCCTGCATTATTCTTCGTCCATCAATCACCAGAGATTTTCCTCCCTTACCAGCTGAACGAAGCACCAAACGAAGCGGCAGAAGCGTTGCCTGCACTTATGCCAAGACCTTCCCCGACCATGATATTTTCATGGGCCTATGCTTTAGCGCCAATTGCAATGGTTTGTGCTCCAGAAAAGGTGCCAGTGCCAATACCCGCAGAATACTTCTTGCCCGGAAGCGGAGCAGGAATGGCTGCCAGTGCGGAACTTGCGAAATGCGGCTGGTTGCCTGCAGGCACACTCTGTCAACTTTTTCCAGCTGCACGACATTGACTGTATCGTGTGCGTTGATAACGTCTGCGATACCCCTCAGTTTTGCATCGCCATCATTGGTGTTCAGGACAACACTATACGCTCCAAACAACATCTCTGTTATCATTGTGCTCCTCGCTACCTGAAGTTGTTGTCGTTTTTACGTCTTCTGCTGATATTCGTGCGAGAGTGCAGAGGAATGCTGCGCTGAGAATTTTCCATAGCCTGATTTTATCACCTTTTTTCATTGTTGGCTGTAAAAACTCTCAGACTAATGTAACGTGTCTGGCTGTGTTATAATGATCTGTGTCAGTAATTGTAAGTATTTGCAGGAAACTGCAGGAACGGTGCCTTTGTTTTCTGCTGTGTGTCTGTTGTCTGCTTTTGTCACCAGTGCACCTCAAATTATTTGTTCCGAAGCCCGATTGTTCCGTCGGTCCTGATGAATCGGGATCGTAATCCTCATGTACCCCTATACACTATGCTTTCTCCGCTCAATCCGCCTTGTGCCTGTGCTTCTCACGACATTTTATTGAGGTGCCCGTGAGGCTCAAGGCTTAAAACGATATACCTAAGAACCATTCAGAAAAGGAAAAAAATGATGAAACGATACCATGGAGCGATATCCGCAAATCGATATGGTATGGTTGATGACCGTTTTTTTGCTCAAGAAAGTTCGAGTCTGCCGTACATTTGCCTGTTACAGACTGCAGGATTGATCGTTAAAAAAATGTGTCGAAGCCTGATCATCCATATTGTTGCATGGAATTCGAATAGATTGTCCTTGGGCGAGAGGAGAGCTGTGTGTTCGAAATAGCTCATGATCAAAGAGATTCCAATTATTTGCTTTTGGCTTGTGAACCAGCATTCCGCTGAGTCACTGGTGTCCCGGCTGCAGAGTCTGAGACTGAAGCCGGGACAGGTTTGCCAGGAGCGACAGCGCCTGATGTCGATGTATCAGGAGTTGCGGATACCGAAGCCTGAACAGGGCTATTTTCAACCGATGGCTCTTCGATTGTGAGGTCGATGTTGTCCACAAATCCTCCCCTTGACGGGATGCTGATTGTTTTATCGGGAGGAGGAATTACCCCGAGTTTTTTGGCCTGGTCAGGAGATACCCGGACTGTTACATCGCCTGCAGGCATTGCCTTGAGTGTATAGAAACCGTCATATTCGGAAATTGCACGAGCAACCTGATTACCCTCTTTATCGATGGCTTCGACGACGATGCCGGAGTTTACATTCGATATATCTCCTTTTTTCCTCCAGACCTTGCCGCTGATTTCGCCGGTCGCCCATACGGGTAAAATTGCCCTGACCGGGTAGCCAGGTCGCGGTACGACGGCAATGCCCTTGTGTGCGGGAACCCAGAGCAGCTCTTCGAGAGTTGCTGGTGCGATAGACAAGTCTGTCAGGATGTTTGCTGTGAGTTGCTGGAGGAAAGCAATACCGTCCGTTCCGGTTTTTACCTTCGAGCTTGTGCCGTTTACAAAGAATCCTGCATCTTTCAGCAGTGCTTCACCTTCATCCTGTTTCATATTTCTGTTGCTGTCGAGGAAAGCGCTTGCTGAAATAGCGCCTCCGTTCGAGCTCGATCTGCAGTTTGCATACCATCTGCCACCTGCCGTTTCACGGCTCAGATTTGTCGATATGCGGAATCCGGCGCTCCATGAACCATCGGAGCCGTAATTACAGGAGCCGCCCAGGGAGAAAATACCCATCGATCTGCTGAGCCTCAAGGAGAGGACCCTTCTGCCGCTCGAAGGGCTGTAGCCAAGGCTGCTGCTTGCGTTCCAGTCATGGGGAAGCGTTGTTTCACAGGAAAACGAAACATTGTTGATGGCATTGACAGGAAGTATCGTATACCCGGCTTCGGCTCTGAAGGAGAACTTCCCGCGCATCATGCTCACATAGGAGTTTCCCGAAATGGCATCAGATGTAGCACCGTTTTCCATTGTCCGTTCATACGAAAAACTATGGGTGTGGTTCAGGCCCCACGAACGGATGCTGCTCGAAACCGTAGCCGTTTGTATTGCCGGGCCTTCTTCGAACGTTTTCCGGTCTAAACCCATTGAGAGCGTGAAGCCCCGCGGCAAAAGAGGTATATGGATTCCGTCTAACCTTGCCTGCCAGGCCTGCAGTACATTGCCTGCTCCTGATATCGTTCTCCAGTCCCTGTCGTATTCCTGCCAGCGGAATGAGAGCCCGATGGTCCTGAACCTTGTCTGGAAGCCGGCCTGCCATGCACATGCACCTGCTCCGGGATTGTAGCCGGCCTGCAGGTCGACGCGAAGCATTTTCATGTAGCCGTTCAGTCCCATTCCGATTATCGTCTCGGGATCATTGTCTGAAAAAGAGGCAGCAAGATAATTTTCTGCGGTAAGCCACCTGTTGATACCGATCGTGCTTTTCCAGGTCAGCATCGGTTCCATATCTTCTGTGCCTTCAAAGAGTAGTGACCTGCGGGAGCGGTCTGATGCCGAAAGCTGGTAGCTGAAACTGCCAGCTTCCATCATGTTGGTGCCGACGTTGTAATAATGGGTTTCTGTCCTTTGCTCTCCCTGCGGACCATGGAATACCAGTTTCAGCTCATTGAGGTCATAAAGCAGCGGTATCTTCACGAAAGAATAGGAATTTTCAGGATTGGAAGGTCTGTAGTCGAGCAGCTGCCCGTTGCGGAAAAGTTCTACATCCCACCCGTCAGCAAGAAAGCCTTTCAAGCTAACGTCGTCAAAAAATGAAGAGTGGAAAAAGGGGTAATTACTGATCATGATTCCCGGTCCGCTGATGCTGCTGCCAAAAGGGATGGCGTCGGGATGAATATCTCCAATTGCTATTTTTCTGGCACCAAGAGGTCCGAGTATACCGCCTTGCGGATCTGCACGTTCCAGAATGAGGTTGCCGTTGTCGAGTCCTGACGGTGAACCGGAAAGGTCAAGGTGCCCGTTCATCCAGAGAATATCGCCTGAGATTTGCGTACTGAAAAACGTATTTTCGAACCCGATCGGTTTTGACGGGTTTCCGGATAACGTCGTATTGGCTGAAAGATCGATACTTGCCCCGTCGAGCAGTCGATAAGGAGTTTTATAAACCGGCAATTCGCTTTTATTCTCTTTTCCGTAACCCCAGGTGTTGCTGCCCCGTCTTTCCCTGGCAACTCTCTGTGTCAGGGGGAGCGGATCGAAAGGATGGAAGGAAACTGCGGATTGCAGGCGGTTTGCATCGATATGCATGGATAACCATTCAGCAAGCAGCCTGCTTTCGACATAAATGTCATCGGGCATGACGATAATGAGGGCAGGGTCGCAACGATATGCCTTTCCTGAAACCCTCACAGAAGATGCCGATATATCGAGGGTGAACGGTTGTGATGCTCTGGCGACAAAACCAGATGCTTTTTTTTCGGCGATATCGACGGCAATACCCAGTTCGAGCATCCTGCAGGTCTCTCCGAGCGGCAGGAAAACGCCAGATCGGGTAGTAAAAACCGGAAGCAAGCCGCTCAGCGAGATATTGTCGACGTCGGTGACACACAAAAGAAGATCTTCGCTGTCAAGCTTCACCTGTCCCAGCTGCACGGATATTTCAGCAGCTACGGCGAGACCGGGTTGGACTGTGGATACAAGCGCGAATCCGGGCAGCAGGAGGAGAATCGCCCGGATCATATTCAGTCTTGCGGTGCGAAACGCCATCCATCTTATGGAATAGAAAGGTTGTTTTCCGAAAGCAGATTTTCCTTTCCACCGCTGTGGTCTATGTAACGGAGATTCAGACGTCCCCCCTGTAAAACCAGCTCTTTCGGCAGGGAGAGCTGCATCGAAACATTGCGTTTAGCATTCGGTGTATATACGGCTATACCCCTGATCTGTCCGATCATTTTTCCTTTCCATTCAGCCTCGAGGTCGCCGAAGCTCGAACGGGTGCCCTGACGCTCTATTGTAAATGAGAACACCGGTTTTGCCGGGTCGGCTTTTTTCTCGAGGCGAAGACCGACAAGCCTTGTATCAAGGTTGAGCGAGCCTTGGCGTACGATGACCGGGATGGAAATGCCATAGATAGGTATAAGCTGTATTTCAAGCCCTTTCTGGTTATTTCCTTTGTCGGCGGCAGCTTCTTTCGATTCGGGAATGACGCTGAAGCGCAGGTGTGAACGGTACTCTCCATCGGCAAGGTTCTGGGGTTTGCCGAGCATCATGCGTACCATCTGGGTCTGGCGAGGTTCGAGTATGACCCTTCTCGGTGTGAAGCGTACGTATGGATCTGCAAATTGTTCACCCTGTGCGGGTTCTTTGATTTCTTTCATCCCTCCGTTTTCGTCCATGCGGTACTGGATGAACGAGATGCCGTAGGTGAGCTGTCGGTTGCTCTGGTTGATCAGCGCAATTTCCGCCATTCTGGAGCTTTCCTCGAAAATGATGCGTTCGGGCGACACGAGGAGGTCAGTGAGCCCATAGGAGACCGATGATTTGGGTTCTTCAGCAGATGATGGTGCAGGGATGGCCAGCAATAGCCCGAAAAGAAAAAGCGTTGTGATTAAGAATGCTCTCTTCATTGCTTGATTAAATCTTGATTAGGGTTTTTCATAATCTGTCCTTCTATGGATACCCTTCGGGAGAAAGTAGCGGGGCCAGGCAAAGAACATGCTTTGCCCGGCCCCTTTACCGGACTGATCAAGCCGGATCTACGAATGCATGCAGTTCACTGGTAGGCAACCGTAACGTTGAAGGTACCGGTGTAGGTTCCTGCTGCCTGGCTTGCTCCTACATGCAGCTTGCCGCCGACATGGAAACTGGAGGTGCCGCTCGAAGCATCGAGAGTTCCACCGCTGACTGAGGCAGTGAGGTTACCTGCGGTAAAGGTATCTACCGTCATGGAGTTCGAACCGGTGCCGCCATTGTCTTTGATTGTAATACCCTCACTGGGAACGGTAATGGTGTACTGGGTACTCTTTGCTCCTGTGCAGACAAATTCGGCGGCACCATATTTGGTAAGTCCGGTTCCTTCCGCAACAAGGGTGACTGACGATGCGGAGCGCTGATCTGCATGTGCTTTGGTCGGGTCGATCGTTACGGTACCTGAGCTGCCGAGAGCGAGCATGGTTCCGAAGGCAAGGTCGCCGCCGGTATAGGTATTGTCAGTGTTTTTGTAGATATCGACCGCCTGCTGGATCGTTGCGGTTGCGTTTGCCGTTGCCTGGGCTGCCATGGCGGAGTGCGGCGCATAGAGTGACACTGCGGCAAGAGAACCGATGGCGAGAAGTTTCTTTTTCATGGGTATGGGTTTTTTTGTTGCGAAATTTGCCGAAGAAGCACTTACTGTCGGCGGTTAGGGAAAAAATTTGTCCGGTTGCTGTTCAGGTTGATCCGGTAATCAATGTCTTTACGGTTTCCATCCGGGTTCAGTTATAGTTTGCGGTAACCTGGAACTGGCCTGAATACCGGTCGGATGGCTGGTTGGGACCAACGGTGAGTGTTCCTCCAACCAGGAAGTATGAATAGCCATCACTGTCAAGAATGAAATCCTGCGAATTCCAGTTTGTCGTCCAGCTTTTGACCGTCATGGTGTATTTCTGCTTGGTCGAAGGGTCGGCCGCTGTCCGGCTGTAGATGATGATCTCTTCGGATGGGATAGAGATCGAGTATGATGCATTTGCATACCCCCTGACGATGAATACAGCCGGGCCGTAATTCTGACCCGCGGTGTTCATCGCTGTAGTGCGCATGGTGCCGGTCACGCCGCTGCCGTATACAAGAGTGGGATTGATTTTCACGGAGCCGCCTACTGCATTTGGAACGATGGTGCCGAAAGCAAGGTCGCCAGAAGTCAGGCTGATGTCATTATTGGTATCCTTTTCTATGCTCAGGGATGTGGCGATGGTTGCTGTTGCCAGGGCTGATGACTGTCTGGCTCCTGCTTCCTGTCCGAAGGTCAAGTTCAAGGCAACAATCAGCAGTAAAGACGATGCTTTTTTTTCAAACATAAATTTGGCCATCAATCGAACTGATAATTATTTATTCTCTGTATAAAAACTCGAAAAAAGCTTCTGATAATCAAACCTGCAAAATCATACAAAACCTCACTGTTGTGCATTCATTCCGCATTCGTTCATATTTTTCAATCGTATGCGGCAGAAACAGTGAATGTGCCGGTATAAGTGCCTGAAGGTTGGTCAGGATTGACATGGAGTGTTCCGCCAACCGTGAAGTCCGATTCTCCGTTATCGTTGATCGTTCCTTCCTTGATATTGCTCAGCAGTTTCTCTACGGTCATCTTGTTTCCGTTGCTTTCGACAATGATGGAATTTTCCTGCAGGACAATCGAGTGATTTTTTTTCTTTGCTCCTTTGACTATAAATGCAGCAGGGCCGAATTTTTTTATATCTGATGTTTTCTTGCTGGAATGGCGTTTACCATCGACAGGATCGATGGTCACGGATCCGCTTTCATTGTCCGCTATGATAATTCCGAAGTCAAGATCACCGCCTGTAGCACTTATTTTTTTGTCATAATCCTTGCTGATATCGATTGACGCATCTATTGTCGCAGTAGCCGATGCAGTTGTTGTTGCTGCTGATATGGTTTCATTTTCAAGACAAATAATCATGAAGACAGGAAAAAAAACGACGGCCAGTTTCATGTTGTAAAATGTGGATTACAATGCCGTCCCTGTCATGGATATAGAGATACAGCTACGATTTCACTCATGATAAAGTTCGTTCATTTCGGCAAGCCCGGCAACCTGCATGAGCATGCAAATGCTTGTGAAAACCCGCAAGGGAGGATTGTTTGAAGGCCGTAAAACAGAGGAGGACCGACGACGGAAAAGAGTGATGCGTTTTACAATAATCATCAAAATAGTAACTTCCGCTACCTGTTATTCATGATACCTGATGATCTTGACCGAAAATTACAGTTGAAGGGGAATAAAATATGAACGATCCAAATTCCGCCTCTCTCGAGCACGAAATTGTCGCAATGAAAGCATTGCTGCAGGAAAAGGAGGAAAAACTTGCTGAATACGTAAAGCAGGTTGAAAACCTCAATATGGTCATAGCCGGGACAAATGCCGGTTCCTGGGACTGGAACATCCTTACGGGTGAAGTTGCCGTCAACGACCGCTGGGCGGAAATTGTGGGTTACGAGAAACATGAACTCGAACCGGTCACCATTGAAACATGGATGAAATTGTGCCATCCGGATGACCTGAAACGTTCAGGTGTGCTTCTTGATAAGCATTTCAGCGGAGAAACCGACTTCTATGAAATCGAGCTCAGAATGAAGCACAAAAATGGAGATTGGATATGGGTGCTTGACCGGGGGCAGGTTTTCGAGCGTGACAATGATGGTAAACCACTGAGAATGGTCGGATCCCACCAGGATATATCCGAGCGGAAGAACGCCGAGGAACGGCTTCATCACGAAAGGCATCTTTTCATGTGCGGCCCCGTATCGACGTTCCGTCTGAAGAACAATCCCGGCCTGACTGTCCTTGATGTGACCCAGAATGTCGAAACCCTTCTCGGTTATCGGCCTTCCGAATTATCCGGCAATAATGTCAGCTATGCCGAACTTATCCATCCTGATGACAGGGAAAGAGTGCTGAAGTCCTCAGCCGGGTTTTCCGATGATATCAACCGGGAATCATTCGAACAAGAATACCGGATGCTGAAAAAAGACGGGACGGAAATCCCTGTTTACGACTTCCGCCTTATCCTGCGTGATGAAAACGGTACTGCCGACCATTTTGATTCATTTATTATCGATACGGCATTTCATTTCGGAAGTGAGCCATCCCTTTCATACAACCGCAGGTTCGAGCGACTGGTTACCACCCTCGCAAACCAGTTTATCAACTTGCCGGCTGACAGGATCGACGAGATGGTCAATGTTGCACTCGAAACCATAGGCAGGTTTGTTCAGGCAGACAGAAGCTATATCTTCCAGTATTTCGACAACCAGCGCCTCATGGACAACACACACGAGTGGTGTGCAGATGGTATCGAACCGCAGATCCAGATTTTGCAGAACCTTCCGACTGAAATCTTTACCTGGTCGACAGCGAAAGTCCATGACAATGAGCTGATTATCGTACCGAAGGTATCGGACCTGCCGGACGAGGCAGCCGCTGAACGGGATATTCTGCAGCAGCAGGATATCCAGTCCCTGATCATCATTCCCCTTGCTTCGGGTAACGTGCCGTTCGGTTATATCGGTTTCGACGCCGTAAGGAGGGAACGTCAGTGGCCGATGGAAACCGTTTCGGTCCTCAAGCTTGCCGGGGGTATCATCGCGAATGCCCTTCAGCGCAAACATGTCGAACAGCTGATCCAGTGCGAGCTCGATCTGGCAATGAAACTTGGAATTTGCACCTCATTCGATGAAACCCTGCAAATCTGTCTGGAGAGCGCAATTGATATTTCAGGTATGGACTGCGGGGGAATCTACCTGGTGGACCCATCCGACAACAGCCTCAAACTTGCCTATGCAAAAGGACTTTCCGACTCGTTTGTCTCCCGGGCAGCTTATTACGCGAGCGAATGCAGTCAGAGCATCATCATTTTGAAGGGTGTGCCGATCTATACGAGGCATGATGAAATCAGGTACAACTCAGATGGCTCCGGTCTTGACGAAGGGTTGAAGGCACTTGCCGTCGTACCCGTCATCAGCAAGGGAAACATTGTGGCGTGCCTGAATGTGGCTTCGCACTCTCTCGACCAGGTCCCTGAATTTTCCCGCAAGGCACTCGAGACGGTTGCCTCTCAGATTGGTGCGGCCATCGTCCAGGCGGAACATGAACAGAAAATCCAGGCAGCGAACAGGAACCTCGAGTCGCTTTTCGACACGATCGACGACATGCTTTTCATCGTGGGAACAGATGAAATGGTCAAACATACCAATTCCGCAGTATTGTCGCATCTGGGCTATTCGGCGGATGAGGTTCTCCGGATGCATGTCCTTGATTTCCACCCTCCTGAACAGAGGGATGAGGCGAGGCGAAACATAGAAGGGATGCTTGCCGGCACTGAAAATGTCTGCCTTGTTCCCCTGATGAAGAAAAACGGTGCGTTTATTCCGGTGGAAACGATTGTCACTCATGGGATATGGGATGGACAACCGGTGATTTTCGGTATTTCGAGGGACATTACCGAACGGCTGAAACACGAGTCCGCCATCAAGGAGAGCGAGAGGCGTTTCAGGGAACTGACGGAATTTCTTCCGCTTCCGGTAATAGAGACTGACAAGCACGGAGTGATTACCTACAGCAATATCCAAAGCTCGGTTTTTCTGGGTTACAATGTCGGCGAAATGCAGCACATGTCGATATACCGGATGATCAACCCATCGGATATGTTCCGGATCAGGGGATTGCTGTTCTCCATCTTTGAAGGAAAACGGGAAAGCGTCAAAATCAGGGCGCTTCGCAAAGACGGCAGTGAATTCGATGCCCTGGTTTATGCCGCACCAGTTTTCGAGAAAGGAATGATTACCGGTGGCCGGGGGGTTGTGGTCGATCTTTCGGAAATGAAGAAAACAGAAGAAGCTCTTGCAGCATGCACTCTGCAGTCAAGACTGCGCGAAGAGCTGAAGTCCATTATCGAAAATATTCCCGGCGCTCTCTACAGGATTTCCGAAGACGGGAGCATAAAGTTTTTCAGCAGTTCTTTTCAGTCGGGGGCTGGTTTTGTATTACCGGAAAAAGGCAATATTGCAGATGCTATGTCGCTTGTCCATCCCGATGACCGGGAGATCGTGGAACAGGCGAACCGGGAGCTGATGCGTAACAGAGGTTCCAAAGTCGTCTCTTACAGAATCCAGAATGGCAATCAACCGGTCGTATGGATTGAAGACCGGAAAACATCGACTTTTTCGGATGACGGGCTGTTTTCGTTCATCGACGGCATCCTTATCGACATCACTGAACGGGTCAATGCCCAGAACAGCCAGAAGGAGCTTGAAAGCCGACTCCGCAAGACGCAGCGGCTGGAAACCATCGGGACCCTTGCTGGTGGTATTGCCCATGATTTCAACAACATCCTCACCCCGATCCTCGGCTATGCGGAAATGGGACTGCTTACCCTGGCCGAGGAGGAGCCCCAACATGAATATTTCTCTGAAATTGTCAACGCGGCCGATCGCGCCCAGAACCTCGTTTCGCAGATACTGACTTTCAGCAGGGCACAGGAAAGTGTTCCTTCGGTTGTTTCTGTCCAGTCTATCCTCAAGGAAGCGTTGAAGCTGCTCCGCCCATCCATTCCTTCGACGATCAGCATATGCCTGGAGATCCAGCAGGATTGTCGTAACATTCTTGCTGATCCATCCAAAGTGCACCAGGTTATCGTCAACCTGTGCACCAATGCGTTCCAGGCCATGGAAGAGACCGGCGGGAAACTGAATATCGAGCTGGCGGAAGTTGTTCCTCCGGAATATGCAATGAAAGAACTGAAAGATGCCGGGGCAGGCAAGTTTCTGAAACTGACCGTTTCCGACAGTGGGTGCGGCATGGATGAGGTTACCATGGAGCGTATATTCGAGCCGTTCTTTACCACCAAACCGGTCAACAAGGGGACAGGGCTCGGGCTTTCGGTAGTGCATGGCATCATCAAGAGCTGCGGAGGAGAGATAACGGTTGAAAGCCGACCGGGGAAAGGTTCAACATTCAATGTTTTTTTTCCGTTGATTGAAGAGAAGCAGATCAAAGGAGGGCAAGATGAAAAACCGATTCATGGAAATTGCCGCATGCTTTTCATCGACGATGAAAAGACAACCCTGAAAATGATGTCTGCCATGCTGGCAAAGCTCGGTTTCAGCGTAGAGGTGAGCGATTCTCCTCGTGAGGCCCTTGAAATTTTTCACAATGCCCCTGATGCGTTCGATCTGGTCATCACCGACCTGACCATGCCCGAAATGAACGGTATCGAACTAGCATCTGCCCTTCATGAAATCCGGCCTGAACTGCCGGTTATCCTTATGACCGGGTACGGAAAGGATATCGAAAACAGCGCCACTCTTTGCCGTTACGGGATCAGCCGGCTCCTGAGAAAACCGGTCAAGCTTGCCCAGATGACATCGGCTATTGATGAGGTCATATCATCCAATGATGTTTAAACTGACTCTATCATGAAAATTCTTGTTGTCGACGACGACGCTGCAGTAAGAAAGTTTATAAGCGTTACCCTCAGGGAAGCGGGACATGAAGTGATCGAAGCCGAAAACGGCAGGATGGGTATCGGCAAACTGCAGGAATGCAGGGATATCAGGCTTATGATCACCGATATCATCATGCCTGAAAAAGAGGGTATCGAAACCATCATGGAGGTGAAGCGGCTTTTTCCGTCGCTGAAAATCATCGCGATTTCAGGCGGAGGGAAAGTGGGTCCGCAGAGCTACCTCGTTCTGGCTGATGCATTCGGTGTCGATGCGACGCTTGCAAAACCGTTCAACGGTCAGGAACTCCTGCTTTGTATGGATGAGATATTCTGAGCTTTACGCAAGGCGATTAAAGCGCACACACGCTTCGCGCATTAACGGTCGGGTTTCGGTTTCCTGCAGATGACCGCGAACTCGATATTTTCCGACATCGGCACTTCGTTGACGAAGATGCTCCATTCAATCCTTGCATATCTGCCGTCTCCGTTGAGTATCCGTGACAGGAAGCTCAGGACGGTCCCGCCTTTTCTGTTCCTGAGAATTTCTTTCTCGATTTTCTCCCGGTCATTCTGATGGAGAAGCTCCAGAAAATTCCTGCCGACAAGTTTTTTATCGGCATAGCCAAGTAATTTTTCTATTGAATGGCTGAACCGTTCGATCCTGAAATCCTTGTCGAGGATGGTATAGGCATCGATTGGAACATTCGAGAATTCGCCGAGGCGGTCGCTTATGTACCGGGCTTTTCTCAGGAGATTATCCAGTTCGGTCCGGTAATGGGAAATCATGAGCTTCTGTGCGAATTCCGAAGAGAACTCCCTTTTTTTCCCGGTCAGTATCCAGTCGATGTCTGCACCGTCTTCTTCGAGCCTTTTCAGCATCTTCCTGCCGAGAGAGCTGCTTCCGTTCAGGTAAGGGGTCATCTGGGCAGGATATTTGATGCCTGCTGCTTTACAGAATGCGTTTACCGAACCATGTTTCGAGATGATATACTCTCTCAGTCGGATGTTGGCATCGGAAATTGGCGCAGTACCTGCCGACTTTTGTTTATGAGGGTTGGACGGGATCATTGGTTCAGGAGTTTTGGCCTGGAGACCGTTATAGTCAGCCGATATCTGATGAATGAAAATGGTTTCTCTTCCATTAAGAAAGGACTTTGCTTCTCTGGTTTTAACGCCTTCATGTATCAACTTTATCGGGGAACATCTCGTTGATCGTCGAAACGAGGTTTTCAAGCCTGACCGGTTTTTTCAGGAGACGGCTGATGCCGTACTTCTCCAGATCCCTGGCACTTTCGATATCCTTGCCATAACCGGTCATAAGGATGAGCGGAAGCCCCGGGCGGATTTTCTGCAACGCAGAGGCAAGGGCGAGGCCGGTCATTTCAGGCATGGTCAGGTCGGTGATGACCAGATCGAATTGTCCGGGCGATTCACGGAAAAGCTCGAGCGCCTGAAGGGGCGAGTTGAGCGTGCGTATCCGGTACCCGAACTTCGTCAGCATCAAGGTCATCATTTTCAGTGTAGCCTGTTCATCATCGATAATCAGGATATTCTCGTTTCCTCCGGTAATCTTTTTTACCTTTTTCGGGTCGGTAATTTTTGTTTCGATGACCGGCAGGTAGATGTGGAAAGAACTTCCTTTTCCAGGCTGGCTTTCAGCGGTTATCGTACCCCTGTATCCACTTATGATGCCATGAACGACCGGAAGGCCCAGTCCCGTACCTTTGTTGACCGGTTTGGTGGTAAAGAAAGGCTCGAATATACGCTCCATGGTCATCTGGTCCATGCCGCATCCGGTATCGGAGATCGTGAGTTTCGCATAGCGCTTTTCCTGC
>CAIYPU010000003.1 GCA_903928225.1 uncultured Chlorobiaceae bacterium | reverse complement strand
CGGTAAAAGAGTGCCGTTACCAGGCGGTTATGGTTTGAAAGGAGATCAGGTGTTCGGGGGATGGTCGATCTTTCCCTCAACCCCGTCAAGCGGCATCAGCTGCTGCCAGTGAGCGCATGATGAGATAGACTGATTTTTCAGGAAGGAGTGTACCTTGCCGGGCAGCATACCAGGCATCGCATCGAGAAGTTCAACAAGTGTTTTTGTCGTTCGCTGTTGCTCGGCGGACGATACGGGAGCATCTGTCGCCTCGGCAATTTTTTTCTTCAGGAAGCAATGGCCGTTGCAATGCCGCACCTTCTTTTCGCATGCGGTGACCGCGATCGCCTTCCGGTTCAGATAATAGAACCCGTAGCAGCCGAGAACCACATTGATCTGCAGAAGCATTCCGATAACCATCAGAAGGGCAATGTACCGGTTTGCTGAAACCATACTGCGGGAAGAGATAAAAAATGAAGTGTTTACAATTGTTAAGGTAATCACTGTGCCCCAGAATTCATAACAACCCTGGCAGCAAATTATTTTTCGCCTTCTGCCTCTCACGAATGTTCCTCTCCGCATGGCGAACGAAAAGATGAGGAACCCGGGATTTTACAGAAAACGAGCGAAAATGCCCGAAATGGATCGAATGGAAACAGAAGAAGGAACAAGCACCGGTTTATCGCCGGCAACGGCAGGCCGGTGCTCATTTCAAAGGATTAAAAGAAGTCTTTGACGTGCGCGATGAACTGGTTTTCCGTCACCCTGTCAAGGGTTTCGACCCCTCTAACCTTACCCTGGAATGTTCCGGCACTTTCCATCTCTTTGGCGAGTTCGGTCTTCGCTTCGCCCGGCCCGAAAATAACGATGGCATCGGAATCGCCGAGAATCTTGATGATATTTTTGTAGAACGCATGGTACTGGTGTTTACGGCGTTCTTCGTCGGTATGTTCGCTCGATACGGACTGGGCTACGGAGGTGCCCGATGATTTCCACCCGCCGGATGGCTTGAAATGGCTGTCCGCGCCCGATTCGATGTGCAGCACCGTGGTTTCATCCTCTTCAATTGAAACCACAAGGGCGTCTCTGTGGTCAATCCATATACCTGTGTTTTTTTTCATGGCCGTGTACTGTTGAATTTAAAGACCGTGAAGCTGCCCCGCATTCGAACTGCCGGGGCACCATTACAAAGATACCGATGCCCGGCGATTTTTCACCAAGAAATCAATGGTGAACCATCCGACAATTCCAGCCATTATGTGAATTATTGCTAAATTATACTTGAAGATCAAGCATTCCCTACCTCCTCAAAAAACAGTCAAAATATCTATTCCACATGCAGGAAAATGAATTGTTCAGACTGGAAGAATTTGAAAACGCGGTATATACCCGCAAACATGAGCTTGCAGGGAAATTGCTTTTACGGCTGCTCCAGTTGATAGACCATAACTATGGAGAGTTCCCGAACGAGATTCGTTTTAAAAACAACAGCCATCAGACAGAAATAGAGCAGGTTATCGATCATTTCTTCGGCAGGTTGGCGGCCGCGATCACCTCACTTTTTGCTGATCCGGATTTCCAGCTCAGCGAAGGCGGCTTTTATCAGTTGATGATGTGCCAGAGATGGCTTGATATTATTTTTTCACGGACCGCAATGAAAAATGCCGATCATGTCATCTACAGCCTGAACAACCTCGGCTGGGACAGCCCGACGATCCAGTGGAATGCACGTGACATTTTGAAAATGGCACTGATCATGCTGCCGGATTCAGGAGTACCGATCGATCTGAATATGGTCTGGAAATCAAGCCCCCTGCTGGCGGTCAACATTGCACTTGCCTGGGTGACGCCGAGGTTTCTCGGTACGGTAACCGCTCATAAAAGGAGAGATTTCGCCTTGCAGTGGCTACCGGAACATCTCGAGAAATTAAAAATGGAAGAACTGCTCCAGCTGCAACTCAACAAATTGCATGACGTCTATATGCACTGCAGTTATTCTTCCCGAAAAAACAAACACGATATAAAAAAAGCCATCCACCTGATATGCCATAAACTGATTGATTATTGTGGCGTGAAAGGGATTTCAGGAAAAATTTGCAAGGATATTCCACTTGTAAACGGAAAACCTGTCATGGTCGTCCTTCTGGAATGGTTCAATACTAATCACTCTGTATTTCGGACACATTCCAGATCTCTGCTTGCGATGAAAAACAAATTTTATCTGATCGGCATCGGGGATGACAAATGCGTGGATCAAGGCGGACGGGATGTGTTCGATGAATTCGTTACGCTTCAGCCAGGGACTTTTCTTGACCAGTTGAAGTTTGTCAAGGAAATTATCGATACAAGAGAAGCAAGTGTACTCTATATGCCTTCGGTAGGGATGCAGCTCATCACGATTTTCACTTCAAGCATACGGCTCGCACCGGTTCAGTTCACAGCGCTGGGCCATGGAGCGTCAACGCAGTCGCCATGGGTGGATTATTTTGCTGTCGATGAAGATTATATCGGTGAAAAAACGACATTTTCGGAAAAAATCATTGCCTTGCCCGTAGATGCCATGCCATTTATCAATTCCAGTTCGCTCGATGCATCTGAAATAAAACCTTTAAGCCATGCATGGAATGGAAAGGTAAAAATTGCGGTGGCGGCGACGGTAATGAAGCTCAATCCTGAATTTTTAAGCGCATGTCGACAGATCGCAAAAAGGGCAAAAACAAAAATCGAGTTCAATTTTTTTGTCGGAGGATGCACCGGGCTTGTCTGGCCGCTGGTCCAGCAATTCATTTCCGGCTACATTCCTGACAATTCGATCATCTACAGACATCTGCCGTATCCTGAATACATGCGGAAATTAAGTCTGTGCGAGATGTTCATCACGCCGTTTCCGTACGGAAACATGAATGGCATTGCCGATGCGGCTATTTGCGGACTTGTCGGAGTCTGTAAAAGCGGGCCGCATGTGCATGAACATATTGATGCGGGCCTTTTCAAAAGGCTCGGACTGCCGAAATGGACAATTGCCAAATCAGTAGAGAAGTATATCGAGGCGGCTGTTCGCTTGGCCGATATACATGAAGAACGATTCAAACTCCAGAAACAACTGATCAGCAGTAACAATCTGAACAAGTTGTATGAAGGCCGTCCGGAGATACTGGGAGAAGAAATTCTGAAAATACTGACCAAGACTTCTACACTTATCTGACGGCCATTCATCCTGGTCAAATAACGGATAAAATTTTTTTCAACCCTATAATAATCTTTATATGTCAGACTGGTCATCAGGTTATATGGCCGATATCGATTATACATTCGGTTATTATCCCGAACTTAATCCGTTCAGGCTCAAACTTGCCTTTCTGAATGCCGGCCTTGTTTTTCCTGAAACCGGGACGGCATGCGAACTTGGTTACGGCCAGGGACTCTGTGTAAACATTCATGCAGCAGGTAGCCTTGTGGACTGGTATGGAACCGATTTCAATCCTTCACAGGCTGCATTTGCGGAAGAAATTGCCTCGAAGTCCGGAGCTAATCTTAAACTTTACGACGAGTCATTCGATGATTTTTGCTCGCGCAAGGACCTCCCGGATTTCGATTATATCGGTTTACATGGCATCTGGAGCTGGATTTCGGACGAAAACCGGCATGTCATTGTTGATTTTATCAGAAGAAAATTGAAAGTGGGCGGTGTTCTCTATATCAGCTACAATACCATGCCGGGATGGGCTGCATTTGCGCCTATCCGCCATCTGATGAACCTGCATGCCGAAATCATCGGGTCCGACGGAAAAGGAATTTTAAATCGTGTTGACAGCGCAATCGATTTTACAGAAAAACTCCTTGCAACCAATCCGCTCTATTCGACAGCGAACCCTCAGATACCGGAACGGATAAAGAACCTTACGGAACAGAACCGCCAATACCTTGCCCACGAGTATTTCAACAAGCATTGGTATCCCATGCATTTTTCAACGATGGCCAAGTGGCTGGTACCGGCAAAGGTGCAGTATGCCGTTTCGGCAAATTTTCTCGATCATATCGATATGCTCCACATGAGTATGGAGCAACAGGCCTTTATCAATCAAATTCCTGATCCGATCTTGAGACAGAGCGTCAGGGATTTCATGGTGAATCAGCAGTTCAGGAAAGACTACTGGGTAAAAGGGGCAAGGAGATTGACTTCACTCGAACAAGCAGAAGCTGTTCGTTGTTTGAACGTGATTCTCACGACACATCGCCATGATATAAATTTGAAAGTCACCGGAGCCATCGGGGAAGCCTCCTTGAACGAAGAGGTATACAATCCGATTCTTGATGCACTGTCAGAGAATACACCAAAACAGGTTGCTCAGCTTGAACAGGAGCTCCAGTTAAAAGGTATTGGACTGGCGAAGATTTTATCCGCACTGGTGCTGTTATCCGGTACGGGTCATATTGAAATGGGCCAGGATGAAGATTCCATCGGCAGAGCGAAGAAAACCTCAGAGAAGTTCAACAACTATCTCATGAACAAAGCTCGCGGCTCAAACGATATTCATTTCCTTGCAAGTCCTGTTACGGGAGGAGGGGTTCATGTCGGACGGATACAGCAGTTGTTTCTTCTTGCTCTCATTGAAGGGGGGCATAGTCCTGAAGACTGGGCCCGGAAGGCATGGGAAGCACTCCGTGTTCAGGACCAGAAACTTATCAGGGACGGAAAAGTTCTTGAGTCATCCGAAGAAAACCTGTCAGAGCTCCTGGAACAGGCAAGGATATTTAAAACGAAGAGACTGCCGATTTTAAAAACATTGCAGGTGATCTGAAACAATTATTAATAATGTACAAAACAGAAAGGGCGGTCACCTTTGAGGAACCGCCCTTTCTGTTTAATAGCCGGAGTGACTCTTAGAAGGTTTTCCTGATACCTACGTTCAGTCTGTAATTGTAGGAGTCGAGATCATCCAGTCCGTAGATCGCTTCTGCCTTCAGGAAGTAGCTGAGGTTGTTCTTTTCCGAAACCCTCCGGCTGATACCGATAGCTCCTCCGAGAAAGAGTGTTTCCGGTTTGGACGACAGCGTAACAGGCTCTTTGGAGTCAGCGTAATACGCTTCGTTCATGGAATAGGTCACGCGATTAGACTCGCTGAAGTCCTTGATCAGGTTGATTTCGAAGAACGGATTGAAATCAAATTCGCAGGACTTGAACATGCCGGTGATTCCCAGCCTGCCTTGCAGCGCATCGTGCTCTTCGATGTTCACATCGCCCGTAAGCATCGGCGTAGTGATTCCGAGCCCGTCGGTGTGCTGGTAAACCAGCTGGGCCTGCGGCTGAAGGGTGAAGCATTTGCCTATCGGGATGCCGACACCGACTTCAAGAGAACCGAGGTAACTCCACATATCGACCTCGTGTTTCGGATAGGTCAGATAGTCGATGTCGAGATTGTGGCTGGTCGCCTGGGCGACACCCTCGATATAGAACTTGTCGGGATTGTGTACGGTAACATACGCACCAACAGAGTAAGCCGTGTCGTTGAGTTTGCCTGCCAGGTCGCTTCTCAGGCCTGCGACATCCGCTTCGTTATAGCCGATACCCGCATACAGGCCGATGTTGTGCCGCGTATCTTTTCCGCCGGCGGCGATATCGGCACCGATCTGCATGCCGCCGCTGTAGCCGTCGAGCTCGGTTGCTGCGTCACCGCTCATGCCGAGACGGTATTTGCTGCCGTAGCCTCTCACCCAGAATGCGGATTTTTCGGCATTCTGGTCGGCAAACCAGGTATAGGTGCGGCGCTCGTGGAAACGCGGTATCGATTCATACCCGAGCTTCTCGACAAACGGAGTCACCGCCTGCAGCACGGCAGCTTCCTCACGGTAACCCGGAGAAACGAGG
>CAIYPU010000002.1 GCA_903928225.1 uncultured Chlorobiaceae bacterium | reverse complement strand
TGCAGGGTTCCCGGTGCGTCCAGTCTTGCTCCTCTCGGCATCTGCTTCTGGGATTACGGATTCCTCGTGTTCTATGAGATCGCTTTGCAACTACAAGATAAGAATTTTTTCATGTAAGTTTATGTAGTTACGAACGTCCCCCTTTTCCCTTCCCGTATTCTTGAGCAAGTTGTTTCCGGAGTTCAGAACACTCCCTTGTCCTGCTCCCTCCCTGCAGCGCCTTTACGGAAATCCCTGCATGTTCGCATGACAGCGCCAATCGCTCCCGAGCGAGCTCTTCCATCGCTGACGCAGGCATCCGCTCTTTTACCTCTTCCTCAACATCATCGAGAATCTCTTTGACGAACTCTCCGCTCCCGAGAATCCGCTCGTCGCTGAACTGCTTCTCTTGCTGCTTCCTCAGTGACTTCACTTCCGACCAGCCGCCTATCGACCGGATCAATCCGCCTCCCGTCAGTTCAGGCTGAGAACCCCGGCCACTCTCTTCAGCGACAAACTCACTGTATGCTTTACGACATGCTGATTCCTTCTGGCCGAAATAACCAAGCACATACCCTCTATCCTGCCACTCATGACGAATCCGGTTCATCACCACCGCATGACCGCTCCATCGATAACGCTCCAGTTCTTCAAGCGAGTTCACTAAACCGGCACGTAGCGGATTGAGATGGATGTAACTGACCAGACGGAGAAAGTACGGCTCCTCTTCGCAGACGATCGATTTGTATCGGTTCTGGAAAAGATGGCCGTGACGCTTGTGGCGGCGATTATATCCTGTGGCATAGCCGGTCAGGAGCTTGCGCATGAACGTTGAGAGACCTGCTGTTCCGCTTTTCAGAAGAATGTGAGCATGGTTGGTCATGAGCGCCCAGGCATAGATGCTGGTCCCGGTCGTTGTCGCTGTCATCCCCATGCGTGTGACGAAAAAGCGCCGGTCGTCATCATCGGCAACAATGCTGTTGCCTTCAATCCCCCGCACCATCACATGATGCAGGGTTCCCGGTGCGTCCAGTCTTGCTCCTCTCGGCATTAGCCTTCGTGGTTACAGTTTCGCTGCTTTATGAGACTTGGCTTCTTTTTGAAATATAAGAAATAACCACGTTAGTTTACGTAGTTACGAACGTCCCCCTTCTCCGTCCCCGTTGGGAGCACTCCTCCATCAGGAGTTTGAGAATACGCCGTATCTGTAACATAGTCAAGGCTTTGTTTGCCATTACATACCTCCGGTTTTTGGATCGAAGGTACTGTTTGTGATGTTACAAATCCGACCTGCTGGGGTGGCACACTTTATTCCGGTACGGCTGGCACATATTGTTCCGGAATCACTGGCACACTATTCTCCGGTAGAGGTGGTACACTTTACTCCGGTGTACTCACATTTGCCGTTTCTTCCTAAAACAATCCCAACTGCTCTGCTTCGGGAGATAACCTGAAATCCGGTATCAGTTCGACAATCTTCGAAGCATCGACATTGGCAAGCTCGTTCGGCTCGAGTTTGTGAAGCCCGCCACCGTAAACACGACCTTCACCGAGCAACTGTTCGGGAGCAATGAGGTTCATCACTTCCCATACAGCGCGAAGCAATGCCGGATTCTGCGAGATGGCTTTTGCAAACTGAGGTTTCGGATATAAGGCAAGATAGACGTTCGCTACGATAGCGGACAAATGGTTCAGGATGAACCGGAACGGCTCCCCGCTTTTCGTGCTGCTGCAACAGAGGTAGGTATAAACTATCGGTGCCGGTTTTCCTGCGAATACCAGGGAGAGCGGTTGCGGCAGAGATAACCTTCGTGGACTCCCAATTTCTTCCCTTCCTCAAAGTATGCTGACATTTCCGGATAGCGATCTTTTATTCGTTCTTCCGTCAGTTTCGTATCGAGAAGGAACAGCTGCCGGTCAAGCAATGGAAAGCCGTTCGCATCAGCCATAATCTCATTTTCTGCAAGATAACGGGGGCTTGGCAGAATTGGACGGAACAACTAGAAGAGCAGATTGTGGACTGAAATTTCGTCTCGGTCGAGAACGAACCATTTTACTTTCATGAATAAACAGTTGCGCAAATCCGTACAATTTTCTATTCTTACAAAAAAAGCTTGCGCATGAAGAATATTTTAACAACAGAAGAAGCTGCCGAATATCTTGGCGTTACAACAACAAGGGTTCGCCAGTTCATTCAAGAAGAACGGTTGCTCTCAGTAAAATCAGGACGCGACCATCTCATTAAATTTTCTACACTTACAGCTTTTGCCGAAAACGGCAGAAAGAAAATTGGAAGACCCAGAACTGATCAGGTTCTAAGCAATAACAACATTTACAGAGAGTCTTCCCTTAGCTTGGATCAGCTTCACAATAACGGGTTACAGGTGATCAACGGTGATACACGGAATATCATTAACAAATTACCGGATAACACATTCCGCTGCGTCGTCACATCCCCGCCTTATTGGGGTGTCAGGGACTATGGGGTGGAGAATCAAATTGGCTCTGAGCAAGATCTGAATACCTATATCCAGGATTTGGTTAAAATCTTTTCTGAAGTTCGAAGAGTACTGACCCCTGACGGCACATTCTGGTTAAACATTGGTAACACATATACTTCTGGAGGAAGAAAATGGCGTGATGCTGATTCAAAAAACAAAGGAAGAGCAATGTCATACCGGCCACCGACACCGGAGGGGTTAAAAAAGAAAGATTTGATCGGTGTGGCATGGATGTTGGCAATGGCTTGCCAGCAAGACGGCTGGTACTTACGTAACGACATCATCTGGCACAAGCCGAATGGACAGCCTGAAAGTGTTAAAGATCGGTTAACTGTAACTCATGAATACGTGTTCCTGTTCAGCAAATCAGAAAAATACTTTTTCAATCAGAAAGCTATCGAGGAGCCTTTTAAGAATGGCGAAGGGAGAAAAAATAAACGGTCTGTATGGTCAATAAACACAGAACCTTGTGCTGAAGCTCACTTTGCCGTTTTTCCAAGGAATCTCGTCAAGCCATGTATTTTAGCCGGAACAGATGAAGGAGATCTGGTGCTCGATCCATTTTACGGATCGGGAACCGTTGGAATTGTCTCACAAGAACTTAATCGTAAATGTCTGGGTATAGAAATCAATAACGACTACATTTCTATTTCAAGGAAAAGGACAAATCAGGTCCAAGGATGCCTTATGCTTCAGGAATCGTAAACTCCCATCGAGCATGAACAAAACAATAGCTTTTCATAAGATTCTTGACCTGTAATTTTCTCTCGCTTCCGCCATCAAAATAAAGGCTAAAAATTGTTTTATCACCTTCTTTTACATAACAATAACCTGGCTTCGGATACTGCCGAGAATCATTCATCATCTCAAGGCTGCCAGATTCTGCCTTTAATAACAATGTTTTAGGGACTTCAACCAATTCATAAATCCAGACTGGTGTTTTTTGAAGCGTCCTCAGCATCAAGATTCGCTCATACTTCTTCATATGCTCAAGAAATAAGTGGAGAAGTGTTTTCATGTCTTCAGGATCATCGCCCCACTTTCCTTTTCCCAGTTCCATAAATTTGCTAATCCAAATTAGGTCCTCATGTATATCCCGATTTGCCTGTGTTTTCAAGGATATCGGAACATTATCAATGGTAATATCATGACCGGGGTTCCCTTTTGGCGCAAGAACTGCTGTTTTTGATGACATGTTTACCACCTTTTCAAGAACAAATTCGAACTTGTCTTTTGAAAAAGGTTCCACTGAAAAGCTGTGATGGATTCGCAGAGCATCACCAAAAACACACAAAGTATCTTCATCAAAAAGATCTGACTGGAGAATACTGTATTGATGCGGATATTGAAGAACCTTGATAGTTCTCTCCAACCACATAAACTGACTTGGTGTCAGTTCTTTCAGTGCTTCTATAAGAGCTTCTACTCTCTGTTTATCCAGCTTTTTCATATCACGTGTAGAGTCGTTTTGTGGAAAAACAAGTTTTCGATCGAAAAAAAGGTTGTCAGGCTATTCAATGCACCGGTAATCATTTTGAACTCACAACACCTTTCTTTTCGTCCTGCTTCCCTCCTTTCCGGCTGACAACAACTCCACCGACAATCAGCAGCAGTGCAGCGCAGAAGGCGGCGAGGGATATCGTGCGGCCACGCTCGAAGAGGGATCGGTCGTAGCGGTAGACAAGTTCGTGCCGGCCTGCGGGGATCCGCACGCCGCGAATGAGGCCGTTGATTTCGACGACCGGCACTTCCCTACCGTCGAGGAAGGCTTTCCAGCGTGAGGGGTAGTGGACTTCGCTCACCACGAGGAACGCAGGCGCGGGTGCGCTGACCTTGAGGTCCATTCGTTCAGCCGTGCTCTGCATCGAAAGGATGGTCCCCTTCGCAAAGTTCCGGCTCTCCCGCCAGTGCACGTCGGCATAGACCGTATCGACCATGTCCTTGCCCCCCAGCAGCCGGCCGAACAGCTCGTCCCGGTCCTCGACGGTGGTGAGCGTCGTGGGGAACCAGGTCCTCGGGCAGGTGCCGCGCAGCCTGTAAACCATGACGTCGGCGTCACCGGCAGCAAGCTGCAGCCGGCCCTGTTTGACCAGTTCGAGATCAGGATGCCCGATCGGCGAAAGCGAGAGGATGTACCCTACGTTGAGCATCTTCAGGGCAGGGATCGACGTGATGTTTTCCGTACGCTGCAGGAACTCCTCGTAAACCTTGAGCTTTGCCGGATGGTACCCGCCCACGGATTCGATGCCGAACATCGCGAACTTGTTTTCACCGAAAAGCGGTCCCCCGGGATAAACCCTGAACCGGCCCGGCTGCGAAGCGAGGAACGTCGTGATTTCGTCAGGCTGAAACGCCTTCTCTACCTGCTCTTTCGGTGCAAGTGCCGACGGGCGGAGCGAGGCGGCAGAAGGGTAGGCGATCTGGGCGTCGCACCAGAGCAGGTCGGCCGCGCCGAGCACCGCAACCGCGATGCAGGCGGCGACGGGCGGAATAGCTTTGCGGCCGGCCGCCCAGAGCAGGGCGACCGAACAGAGGAGAATGAGCGTCACCGTCCAGAAGCTCCCCTGCAGGTTCTCCCACCGCACCCTGTTGACCAGGAAGGCCGCGTCGAAATCCTCGACCGGCGGCGCAGGAAAAATCGAACGGAAAAAGCCTTCAAGGGGCGAAGCCGTGACAAGGAACAGCAGCATGGCCGAAGCAATCGCGATAGCGGCGATCCCCAGGGGCTTGTGGAGTTTTCCCGCATCGGCCCGGATCAGTTCGTGCAATCCGCGCGCAGCCAGCAGGGCAAGGGCGAGATAGGACATCACGAGCGCCATCGAGGGCACCCTGAAGCGGCTGAAGAGCGGCGCCGCGTAATAGAACAGGTTGAAAACCGGCGTGAAGAACCGGCCGAACGAAAGCAGGAGCGAAAGGAGCAGCGCTGCACCGAGGAACCTCGTGAAGGGTTCCCTGCGGCCGAAGTAAAGCCCCGCCGCGGCAAGCGGCAGGACGACGATGCCCGCGTAGTTCGGAAAATCGGTGAAGGGCATGAACCCCCAGTAGGTCAGTCCGCCGAACCCGTAATATCCCGGAAAAAGGAAAGTGAACAGCTCGAGCGGGTGCATCGACCACTGCGTCGCGTAGTCCCACGACGAACCGGTGCCGCCTCCGGCCGCCCCCCTCACGGACGATGCCGCGTACCGCGACGCGGGCAGGTAGATCGAAGCCGACATGGCAGCACCGATAACGAGGGCGAGCACAAAAAGGCCCGCGTGCCTTGCTTTCACCGCGAGGTCGTCTTTCCGGCTGACGAGCAGCACCAATGCGTAGAGGCCTGCGAGCATCCAGGTGTACCAGGCGATCTGCACGTGCCCGCGCTGAAGCTGGAACCCCGCGATGACGGCGAGCAGGCCGGCATCGGAAAGCCTGCCCTTGTCGATCACCCGGCCAGCCGCCCAGATCATCCAGGGCATGTAGGCTGCCGTCATGAGCTGGCTGCCGTGTCCATGCACCAGCATGACCGAAAGGTAGGGGTTGAGCATGAACGCCGCGCCCCCGAAAAGGGCTGCGGGAAGATCGATGCGCAGCTCGCGGAGCAGGATGAAAACGCCCATGGCGCCGAACAGGAGGTGCAGGATTTCAGGCAGGATGCCGCCGATATGGAAAAGGCCGAGCACGGCGTTCGGGTAATAGAGGCCGCTCAGGTAACTGAAGGCTTCGACGGTGGGCATGCCCGAAAAAACCCAGGGCTGCCAGAGCGGATAGATGCCGGATGCATCCTTCAGCTTTTCAAGCGCGATCGTCGAAGCCCTCGGAACGAGCGAATCGGGCGAGGCCGGAACGATCCCCTGGAACAGCAGCGGGAAAAAAAGCGCGATGAGCAGGGCGGCGTAGCAGCAGAACGCGATCAGGTAGTTCCGGTAGGTTTTTTCCATGGATTTAACGACCCTTCAGCTTGTTGATGAACGGCAAGAGCTTGAAAATAACCTCCTTTTCCTCCTCTTCCAACTTGAGCAGGAGCATCGCCCCGAGATAGGAAACGAGCGTCAGCAGGACCGCACAGGCGAATGCCGGAAGCGGGGAAAGCGCTGCGAAGAGCGGGCTGGCGGCGGCAAGGAGCGCTACGCAGCAGCACCCCGCGGCGAAGGGTTTCCAGAGCGCCCGACCGAAAGGGTGGATGCCGAGAAGCGTCCGGACCTCGGCGGTGCGCACGGTTGAAAGGAGCAGGAAAACCACGAGGTTCGACAGCGCGGCCCCGTTCACCCCCATCGACGGGACCAGCATCGCGTTCAGCGCAACCTGGAGCAGGAGTCCGGAGAGGGCGTTGAACAGGCTCAGTCTCGCATACCCGCCCATGGCAAGCACCGTGGCGGCGAGCCCGAAAGCCGCCTGCAGGAACGAAGAGGCGCTGAGCAGTACGAGTGCCGTTCTGCCCGGAAGGAACTGCGGCCCGAAAATTCCGAGCACGGTCCCTGGCATGACCATGAAAAGGATGGTGGCCGGCACGATGATGGAAACGGTCCAGCGGGTCACCATCCTGAAGATCCGCTCCATTTCACGCGCATCGGTCCCGGCGTGCAGCTCGGCAAGCATCGGTGCGGCGATGCCGGAAAACGCAAGGAAAACCGAGCGGATGATGCCCGCCGTCCTGGCGGCAGGGTGGTACATGCCGACCGTCGCCGTATCGGTGAACATGCCGAGCATCACGATATCAAGCCAGTGCGTCGTCATGCCGAGGAGCGAAACCCCCATAAAGGGAAGCGCATACGTAAACATATCCCGGTCGAACCGTGCGGACAGGATATCGCCGGGAGCCGTTCCCGTCACTCTGGAAAGGCGCGGCAGGATCCAGAGGAAGGTGCCCGCAGCCGAAAGCGCGAAGGGGAAACAGAGCGCAGCTTCTGCCCCGAAGGCATACTCGAAGAGAAGGGTCAGCAGCAGGAGGAGGAGCGGGCTCAGCACATGCATGGCAACGACTTTCGGCTGCAGCTGCCTGAAACCCTGCACCGCATATCCCGAAAGCGTGACCGCCGCATTGAACGGAAGGGCCGCGCCGTAACAGAAGAGGGCTACCTGGAGCAGCCTCCTGCCGTGCAGCAGTTCGGCGATCGGACCGGAAAAGATCGCGATCATGAGGA
Organism: uncultured Chlorobiaceae bacterium; assembly: GCA_903928225.1. GTDB lineage: Bacteria > Bacteroidota > Chlorobiia > Chlorobiales > Chlorobiaceae > Chlorobium. Next base: position 484 of record CAIYPU010000002.1, on the reverse strand, counting down.
AGGCGCAGAGTGCAAAAATAAAGGAGGCCTTCAGGGCGGAACCAATTACCGCCCGCTGCCGCTGCGGATCGTCTGCATAGACATTGATGAACCGCAGCAGGGTGGAATCGAGCCCTGCCACGGCAAACACTTCGGCGATCTGGATGGTTGCGACGGCCAGCGCATAGGTGCCGAGGTATTCCGCGCCGAGGAGCCGGGCAACCAGCAGGTTGAAAGCGTATCGCGCCGCCTGGCCGAATACGAAACCTCCGAGGGAGATGCCTGCCTGGCCCGCAATCTGTGAATTCCTGCTCACTCCCCCGCCCTCCTGTACGCGTCGTCAAGCTCCTGCACCATCTTGCGCGAAAGGGCGTCCCAGCTGTGCTTCCGGGCGAATTCACGCCGCAGCTCCATCCGCTTGTCACCGAGCGCTCCGGGGACCATCCGGACGAACTCTTCCGCCGATCGGGCAACATGCACGGCATCCCCTGCCCGTTCGACCGCG
>CAIYPU010000001.1 GCA_903928225.1 uncultured Chlorobiaceae bacterium | reverse complement strand
TATTATTTCCACAATGGCGGGAAAGAGGAGGTCTATCTTGGCAGCGCCGATCTCATGCCGAGGAACCTCGATGACCGCGTCGAAACGATTTTTCCGCTTGTCGATGCAGAGCTTGTTCAGGAAGTGAAATCGAACATGGAATTCATGATGAACGACAATGTGAAATCATGGGCAATGGATTCCGGAGGGCAATATGGAAGAATCGGGATCGAAAACGATAGTGCGCACGTCAACAGCCAGCTTTTGTTTTTAATGAGCAAGTCCCTGAGCAGGAAACAGATAAAAAGAAGCAAAAGAAAAAGCTGAACGGTAAAAAGGGCACCTCGTTTGGCTTGTTGCGAAGCCCTGCTGCTCGGGCCCCCCTGTTTCGGGGTTTCTGTCGAAAAGACCGGGACCACGTACGTCCTTTCTTTTACAATCGCGTTCCCGATCAGGTCCTTGTACTTGAGCATCTTTCCACGGAAGCGAGGTCCCGAAAAGTTTTTACTCCTTATTTTTTGCAAAATCAAAGACGTTGACGAGATCACCGGCTTTTTCCCTGACGCCGGCAAGAGGTTCGAGGCCGAAACGTTTCGTGATAAATTTCAGGATCGAAGTCGTATCGTAATAGGTATGATCCACGAAATGTTTCCTGGCGAAGGGTGATATCACGATAGCCGGAATGCGCATGCCCGGGCCCCAGCGGTCACCTGAGGGAGGTGCGACATGGTCCCAGAGCCCGCCGTTTTCGTCGTAGGTGACGATGATGGCCATGTTCTTCCATTGCGGGCTTTTCTGCAGCTCGCGGACCAGTCCGGCAACATGCCTGTCGGCGGAGATGACGTCGCAGTTTCCCGGATGCTGGTTCAGTTTGCCCTCAGGTTTATAAAATACGACGGCAGGCAGGGAGCCTTTACGGATGGCTTCCTGCAGGTCCGCATAATCTTTCAGATGAAGTTTTCTCTGCTCTGCTCCAGCCGGTGTCGTCGGGTCGAACCGCCTGAAGTAGTTGAACGGCTGGTGATGGGCCTGGAAGTTCGAGGTGCCTTGCTGGTAGATGATTTTCCTGTCGCGATGCGATTCGTTCCATGCACCGGAATACCATGCCCAAGCGACCCCTTTATCGCTCAGCGCGTCGCCTATCGTGCGGTAATCCTGGGGCGGAAGCGGGTTTTTCGCCGGATCGGCAAGAGCCTGGTTCCCTCCCTGGGCCGGGGGAATGCCGCTGGGCTGATAGGACGGTTGCATGGTGTTTACCGCATAACCGTCCGGGGTAAGCGGTTTGTCGGCTGCATACTTTGCCGGGCCCGAAAGCGCGCTGGCGGGGGAGTCCGGCGCAAGAACGAGAGCGGTGCCTTTGCCGTCTACAGCACTTTTCATATCGGCGGGCGCATCGGGAAAGAACGGTGCCCGGGCGGAGATCAGCCAGATATGGTTCAGGAACGATCCGCCGAAAGCTCCCATGAAAAAGTTATCGCAAAGGGTGTACTTCCTGGCGAGTTGCCACATCTGCATGGAGGAACCGTCGTAATAGCCCATGCAGAGCCCTCCCGCGTCGGACCATGAGGCAAACATGTTGTTCCTGCCGCCGTTGATCTGCATCTGGTTGTTGTAGAATCGGTGCACCAGGTCTGGTGTGATCCTGTCTGGCTTCATGGAGGATGCAGCGCCGGGCGGGGCATCGATCCTGAACGGCCCGTTGGGCATTTTTGCAATGAAGCCAAGCTCGCCGGCTGCGGCTGCCGGAGTGTTCCAGACCGGAGGAAGGTGTTCGAGCGGGGTAAGGCCGTCACGGTCCAGCTGCCTGTAGGCTTTCATGTCTGCCGGCCGCCCTTCGGCATCGCTCAGGATACCGTTTGCACCGGGGTAGAGTCCGTACAGATTGTCGAAACTGCGGTTTTCCTCAAAGATGATCACGATCGTCCGGATTTTCCGCAGGGAAGTTTCCCGTACATTTGTCTTTCCTGTTGCTGGAGTGCCGGTTGAAATGATGCTGACAATGAGGGCAAGTAGGCTTAACACCTTCGGAAGTTTTTTCCTTGAAGACCGGGTAGTGAGCATGATGGTCCTTGGTTAACAGAGCAGTTCAGGCAGAATTTCCGACTATACTGTCAAAAAGATACGCTCTCAATCTGTTTTCTCCAGCGCCAGGATGCAACAATTCTGAAAAATACCCGTTGTGAAGCGATGGGTTCAGAAATGGGGTTTTCGTCATCGGTTTGTCAAGAAATTGAAAACAATCCATTTCAAGGAGCTTCACCGGTATTTTCATCGCATGAAAGAGGTATTTTCGTCCATAGTTCCGTGAACGATCAACCGTGTAATTTTCACAGATGTCCTTACCCTTGATGCTTGTCGTCGAAGATGACCTGAACCTTGTCAATCTGCTCGAATACAACCTGAACCGTGCCGGTTTCAACTGTGTGTTTGCCGGAACAGGTGAACTGGCACTGAAAGAACTTCCGAAGAAAAATTTCGATCTTGTCCTTCTCGATGTCATGCTTCCGGGAATTGACGGGTTCGAGGTTTGCAGGCAGATCAGGCAGCACCAGCTCTACAGGGATATTCCGGTCATCATGCTGACTGCCAGGGGCGAGGAAATAGACCGTATCCTCGGTTTCGAACTGGGTATCGATGATTATATCGTCAAGCCGTACAGTCCCCGCGAGCTGGTCCTGAGGATCCGCGCCGTGCTCAAACGCGATCGCAGGATGGGGGGCAGGGCGCAGGACAATCTCGTCCTGGGGAAACTCGATGTCGATCTTGTCCGGCATGTCGTCAAGCTCGACGGACGGGTGATCGATCTGACGCTCATGGAGTTCAAGCTTCTTGTCGCCCTCATGAAAAGAATAGGTGAAGCCCTCTCCCGGGAAATTCTTTTAAGCGATGTCTGGGAAGTCGAAAGGAATATCAATACCCGCACCATCGATACGCATGTCACGAGGTTGCGTGAAAAGCTCGGTGACCATGGCAGCCTGATCAGGACGGTCAGGGGGATCGGCTACAAACTCGAGAACAGCGGATTTCCCTCAGGTTCGAAGTCCGATGAAAACCGATGACTGGTTCTTACCGCATAGTATCCGTAGTTGCCGGAAAGGCTGACGTGAAATTTCTGACGGTCATTTTCGATGGAAGCAGGAAGCCTTCGCCGTACTGGGCCCCTATCTGTTCTCCGAAATAACGAGCCCTTGCTTCAAGGCCTGTCAGGAACTCCTTGCGGTTGATCAGTGTGGCCGGTTCTTCTCCTGCGCCTTCGTGATAGAACTGGGATCCGAAAGCGAGTATCCCTTTTCTCGATTCCATGAACGTATCCGAAACATCGACGATGATGTCGGGCTCGAGGTGCCTGAACTGGATGTAGTAGAGGAGGTGGCCAGGCCGGTGCGGCTGCTGGACTTCATCGTCCATGCGGGTTTCGAGCTGCCGCAGTCCGGCATAATATACGGCGTCGGTGACGAGCTTCGAAGCTTTCACATGGTCGGGATGGCGTTCGTCAGGGGGGTTGGCAAACACCGTTTCGGGCCGGTGATGCCGGATCATTCTGATGATTTCGGCAAGGTTTTCTTCATTATAGAACAATTTCGAGTCCCCCAGGTCAAGCATCGTGCGGCTGCTGTAGCGCATCACCTGCGCAGCCCTGTCCGCTTCCTTTTTCCGGGTTTCCGGCGTTCCCAGAGTGCCCATTTCGCCTTTCGTGAGATCGCAGACCGCCACAGCATGCCCTTCGCCGACGATTTTCAGCAGCGTCGCGCCACAGGAAAGCTCGACGTCGTCCGGATGTGCGCCGAATGCGAGGGCATAAAGCTTTCCGGTCCGGGGGCCAGTTTGACTTGCCATTTATATGTTATATTCGTTTGGTTATTATCGAGGAGCACTCTATTGTGCACATGCCAGTAAACCATTTCAGACAGATGTTACAAATAAAGATTGTCCGGCTTCATAAACAAGCGATTCTTCCCGTTTATGCTACAGCCCATGCCGCAGGCATGGATATTTTCGCGTGCATTGATGAACCCGCAACGGTCGAACCGATGGGGACAGCCCTCATTCCTTCCGGGTTCGCAATCGAACTCCCGGAGGGGTACGAGGCCCAGCTTCGGCCAAGGAGCGGCCTCGCGCTGCGTTCCATGATATCGCTTCCCAATACGCCTGCGACCATAGATGCCGACTATCGCGGCGAGGTGAAGGTTATTCTCATCAACTATAGCCGGGAGCCTTTCATCGTCAGGCACGGCGACCGCATCGCACAGATGGTGGTTGCAAAGGTTGAACAGGTGAGATTTGAAGAGGTTGGCGAACTGGTCCCAACCGCAAGGGGAGAAGGAGGGTTCGGGCATACGGGTGTGAGCCTGGAGCAGCCATTGCCGTAAGGTGTATCCGTTCCTTGAGGTACTGATCCCGCAGCCGGAAACACAGATGGGCGGAAAACCCTGTCAAAATGGTTTTCCGCCCATCGTTTTTATTTATCGCTTCGGAAAGCAGTGAAAAACCGCTTTTTTGCAATCGTCAGTTTTCAGGCGTCTCTTCAGGTGCCGGTGCCACAGCGGGTTCAGGAGCTGCCGGTGCGGCCGGTGCCGCTTTTTTAACCGATGCTGCCAGATCCACGGGGTTAGGCTCAGGCGTATGGCAGAACGGTATCTGTTTCACTTCCTTTTTCTGATGGTCGTCATGTCCCTGACCCATGACCGGCGAGAAAACCGTATTGACGAGCTGACCGAGGCCGAAGCTTACATTGCTGAAAAGGTTCTGCACCTGGCCGGAACTTACTGTCGAATTCAGGTTTTCCACAAGGTTTTTCAGCATTTTGCCGAACTCCTGTACCTGCTGGGAGTTGATCGTGGCGTTGACGCCTTCCATGAGCTGTCCCGAAACGGTATTCACCCCTTCGATAAGCTGTCCGGAGACGGAATTCACGTTCTGGATGATTTCCTGGAGAGGCTCGGATTTTATCGTGCTGTTGACGCCTTCGATCAGCTGGTTGGTGACAGAGCTGACCGAACTGATCATGCCCTGTACCGACTCGATGGTCGAATCGATCAGCATGTTCGCCTTGCCGATGAGGTTTGCGAATTCCCCTTCGACGGAATTCGGGTCCGGTTTGTTTATTTCTTCTGCAGCCATAGAATTCAGAAGTTTAAAGGATTTTTGGATTTACATTGGTGTAATATAATAATCTCCTGATTCCGTTTTTTCAGAAAAACGCCAAAAATCCTCCGGCAGGCCGGCTCTCTCCCCGCTTTTTTCCTGAATTATTTAACTTTTGGGCAATGCTTCAGCCCGTTTCCCTCGCGGGCTTCACGAAAAGGACCTTCTCGCGTTCCACTATGACCTGTCCGGGAGCGGATTTTCTGGAACGTCGCACATATTTTTTCTGGGCGTAGATGACGGGCACAAGTTCAGAATGTTTTGCCGAAGAGTGCCATGCCGCTATCGATGCTGCTTTGCTGATGTCGTCGAGATGGTCGGGCCCCGACCCTTTCAGCACGCAATGCGATCCGGACGTACCCCGGGCATGGAGCCAGATGTCTCCCGGTTTTGCGTAGCCGAAGGTGAGGAGATCGTTGTTTTCGGCATTTTTTCCGATAAAGAGTGTCGCATTCGGGGATATCCTGACCGAACGGAATGGCGGCGCGTTTTTTTTCCCGCCCACGACCACTTTGTTTGCGCCGTGATCATCGAGAAACCGGCGGGCATCTTTCGGGTTTTTTATTTTTTCAAGCTCCTCCAGGGTCTTTCCGGCTTCTTCGATCTCCTGTTCGACAAGCAGGCGCCGGTCCTTCATAACTGTAAGCCTTGCCCTTGTTTTCGCGGCTTTCGAGAAATACGAACCGGCATTTTCGCGGAGCGTGAGGGCTGGTTTCAAGTCGATGGATTTTTCGGGAGAACCGGGTTCGAAAAAATTATCGACAGCGATGCACTCCCTCCCCCTGCCTTCCACTGCAATGGACGCCATGAGCAGGTGCCCGCAGGTTTCATACTCCCGAGACAGGGTTTCGAGCATTCCGGGATCGAACGCCGCGAGCTCTCTTTTCTTTTTGCCGAGTTTCTGCAGAAGCTGCGCGCGGTATCGTTTCAGCTCTTCCTTTGTCCGGAGGAACCTGAGCATCGATATGCTGTAAAAAGAGAGCCCTTCGAAGATCGACCCGAAGGTGCGCGCTCCTTCCTCTGTTCCGGACAGAATCGAAAACGCCGGTTCTCCGCTCTGCTTTTCAGCTACCCGGATTTCCGGATCGAGCATTTCGTAGAACATGGCCCTGAAGCAGTCGAACAAGGTATCGGGGGAACTGCCGTCTCCGGCGCGATTGAGCAGTTCCTTTGCAAGCGAGCGGTCGAAGCCGGGCAGGACCGCCGAGATCGTTTCTGCCGCATCTTTGTTGTCTGCGGATGCGAGCCGTCCCAGAAATAGTTTTTGATCGAGGACGAGTTTTTCAAGCGTGCGGATAATTGCTTCGCCTGGCGGGGCGACGGGAAATGGTCTGCCAGCAAGTTCTTTTCTGTCGCGAAATGCGTCGAGAATGACATTGTCCCTGACAAGCAGGATGTTCGATTTCAGTCCGAACAGCTGAAGGACGAGGCTTTCATTGTTTTCAAGACGGATGACGATTTCCCGGTCGGTCGGAGAGATCGAGACACCCTGAACCTTTTTGGCGGCGCACTCTTTCAGGAGCCTTGTGGAGTTTTCGGGGTTCGGGCACGCTCCTTCCCTCGTGAAGATGCCCAGCCGCATCGAGCCCGTTGCCATGAAGAGCTGCAGGCAGTTTCCTTGAGCGGTGGTGAATCCGAAGAGCACCTCTTCTTTTTCTCCGGTGAACAACCCGTCCAACCTTCCTCCTGCAAGCTTTTCATGCAGTTCCCTTGCTGCATGGTAGAGGGTGAAATAATTCCGGTGCATGACGAGGCGTCCCTGGTTGTTTTGAATCGTCTGTTCCGTGAACGGTGCAATGCCCCGGGAGCCAGCTCCGCAGGGGACTTCAGCGGAAATGTACCCAGCGATGAGATGCCTGGCAAGAAAATTCGACAGGGATAAGGGGTCCTGCGGAGTTATTTCATGAAACTGTCCTCGGTGTTCCAGGGTGAAAGGGCATCCAGGTTCAGTTTTTTTTCATCTCCCTTTGTGGATGTTCTGCCTGGTTTCCGGTCGTTACTCTTTTTTTTAAACAGCGATTTCATCTCCTTTCTCGACAGTTCCGGAAAACTTTTCTTGTACTGCACTGCCCCTGTTTCGGTGTTGTATACCCAAACCGAGTTTATGATGGCATTGACATACCTGCTGGTGACTTTTCTGTTGAGCTGGTAGAAGATTTCGTATTCGTTCGAATGGGTTTCGGATACCACGATCCCGTTGTTGTCCGCTTCGGGGGTCGCGATGATCAGGACCCCGAGATGTTTTTTCAGATCCCTTCCTTCGTTCGGGCCGATCCTGAAATCCAGGGGGGATGCGAGGTAACGGGCATAATCCGGATGTTCACGGATGTCCTTCAGGTAGTAGTTCGTGATTTCAGGGATGACGGTCCGGCTATTGTCAGCCGTCATCGATTCCTTTCTTGATTCGACAATGACCGGCTTGGAGCTGCCGAGTTCGGAGCCATCGGTGAATGTTATGGAGATTATCTGACGGTCGAGGTCATACGACGAAACGCGGGCAAGCCGGGATAAGAAAAAAAATGGCTTGTGGAAAGAGGATGCGTTGAACCTCGCCTTGTAATCACCGATTTTTTCAAATTCGTCTTTGGGCGCGAAAACGCTGAGCTCGCGGGCAAACAGTCCGCTGATGTCATCCTGGACGAACCCGCGGGGAATGGACATGCTTCCGCTACTGACTGCAGGAGGCTCTTTTATAACCATGGTCGGGCTGGCGCTTTGGATGGCCGGCCGGACCGCCGGAAGCCTGTAATCGGCCATATACTGCACGAGAGGATCGGAAAAAACGACAGCGATGACAAGCGTTACAAAAAGCAGCCCCGTCGCCAGGATGAACTTCATGCGAAAAGACCATGTTCCCGATTTGCGGGCCGGGGCATGTCTCGCAGGCCATACGGCAGTTTCCGCATGATTCGCCGGTTTTGCGCTGACTGCCTGTTCCTGCAATCTGAGCCATTCGTCGTAGAGTTTCCTTTTCAGGGGATTGCAGAGGATATCATACGACTCGTTGATGCTTTTCATCCTCCCGGCCGCATCGGTGTTTCCCGGGTTGAGATCGGGATGATGAATTTTCGACAGTGTCCTGTATGCGGCCTTGATGACCTCATCAGGCGCGCTTTGCGACACGCCGAGATTCTCGTAATGCGACAGGTGAGCTTTCATGATGAACCGAGATAACCATGCTTGGGGGAAGGGAATGCCGGTCTGAACTGCAAAATACAAAAAAATCCGCTCATCCAATCCGGGATCAAGGAATTTTCTTGGAATTCCCGGAAAGCCCGTCCGGAGATTTTTCCGGTCCGTGCAGGCAGGCCGGAGGTGCGGCATGGCAATGACGGTTGCATAAGTGCCGCGGATTCTTTTTTCTCATCAGTCCGGCTTTATATTAGCGGATAGATGCATTTATCCGATCAACAAGACAATCAATACACCAGAATGCCGGAAGAAAAGGTGCCCGGATGCGGATGTCCGGGAATGAAAGGGGAAACAGGCGGGAAAGAGACCGTGAGGCTGGGCTGGCACGAATACTTCATGAGCGTGGCCCACCTGATTTCGAGAAGGGCAACCTGTACAAGAGGGCATATCGGTGCGGTGCTTGTCCGTGATAACAGCATACTCTCGACCGGATACAACGGTGCTCCGGCCGGTCTGCCACATTGCAACGAAATCAATTGCCGGATATACAGGAGCACGCATCCCGACGGTACGGTCGAGGAAAACTGTGTGAATACCATCCATGCCGAAATCAACGCCATTGCCCAGGCGGCAAAGCACGGCGTTTCCATAAAGGACGCCGATATCTACATTACCGCAAGCCCCTGCATCCATTGCCTGAAAGTATTGATAAACGTGGGGATCAGGACGATCTACTACGACAAGCCCTACAAGATCGAGCATATCGACGAGCTGCTCAGGCTTTCGGGGGTCAGGCTGGTGCAGGTGAGCGTTGCCGAAAAGGAAAAGGAATAGGTTTGGGCATGGATCTTGCAACTGACAACGTTTTCATGTCGCGCTGCCTCGAACTGGCCCGGAAAGGCGCCGGTTCCGTCAGCCCGAACCCGATGGTCGGGTCCGTTATCGTCCATGAAGGAAAGATCATCGGCGAGGGGTATCACGAGCGTTATGGCGGTCCTCATGCGGAAGTCAATGCCATCGCTTCGGTTTCCCGCAGGGAGGCGCTGCGAAATTCGACCCTTTACGTGAACCTCGAACCTTGCCCGCATTTCGGGAAAACCCCGCCGTGCAGCGACCTCATCATCGAAACAGGGATCCCCAGGGTGGTTGTCGGCTGCAGGGACCCGCACAAGGCCGTTGCCGGAAAGGGAATCGGGAAACTGCTGGCAGCGGGTGTCGATGTAACGGAGGGCGTGCTCGAAGAGGAATCCGTGAAACTGAACGAGGCATTCATAAAAAGCCATTCGACAGGCCTTCCATTTGTCGCCCTGAAACTCGGGCAGACGCTTGACGGAAAGATCGCCACATCGCTCGGGGCCTCACGCTGGATTACCGGGGATGAGTCGAGAGAGGAGGTGCACCGCCTGAGATCGGTTTATGACGCGGTCATGACCGGAGAGGCAACCGTTCGTGCCGACGAAGCCCAGCTGACCGTCAGGAACTGCCCCGGCCGCAATCCCGTGCGTGTCGTTCTCGACCGCAGGCTGAGCCTGCCGCCCGATTCCGGAATATTCAATTCCGAAGCGCGGACGGTCGTTTTTGCCTCCAGGGAGTGGAGCGGGCTTGAGAAAGTCCACCAGCTGAAGGATCTCGGGGTCGAAGTTGTTTTTGTTGCCGACCACGCCTCGGGCCTCGACCTGCGCGAAGTGCTGCTCGAACTGAACAGGATGCAGGTGCTTTCCGTGCTTGTGGAGGGCGGGAGCCGACTGTCGGCATCGTTCATCCGTGAAAAGCTGGCGGACAAGCTCTATATTTTCCTGGCCCCGAAGCTCTTCGGTTCGGATGCTTTGAGCTCGTTCGCCCCGCTCGGCGTCAGCGTTCCGCAGGAAGCGGTCCTGCTCGATTTCGAACCGCCCGTGTTTTTCGGCAAAGACATCCTGCTCGAAGCCTATGTCGGTCAATGAACGGGGTGCTGAAATTTTGGCCCTTCATTCGCGCATCACTCGTTGCATGGATGAACGGCCGCAACATTGTCGCATATCGTAAAATGGTTTCAAAAAGGAGATCCCCCGTGATAGAAAAACTTATGAACAACAGTGATCTCGGCAAGCTGCTGTTGCGCGTCCCGGTGGGAGGCCTTATGCTTTTCCACGGCCTCAACAAGCTGCAGACCGGCTACGGGTTCGTCACCCCGCTGCTGCAGAAAGCCCATCTTCCGGCATGGATCGCCCACGGGATCATTATCGGTGAAGTCGTTGCCCCGATCATGGTCGTTCTTGGAATATTCACCCGTCCCGCAGCCTTTGCCGAAGCGTTCGGCATGGCAATGGCGGTTTATCTCGTGCACCGCGGTCAGCTCTATTCTTTTGGAGAACACGGGGCTTACGCTCTCGAGCTGCAGGCGCTTTATTTTTTCGGCGCGCTTGCCGTCATGTTCCTCGGTGCCGGCCGCTACAGCGCATCTCGCGGGATCGGCCCGATGAACTGAAACGAGGGCATTTTGAAACAGGACCTTTTCGATATCCGGAACGTAACGGCATACAACGGACCGACCTGTGTGTTCCGTAATTTTTCCCTGACTGTGGAAGATTGCTGCAATACGGTGATCCTCGGCCCGAATGGTTCCGGAAAGACAACCCTCATGAAGCTGCTTTCGTGCGAGATCTATCCCGTTTACGGCGAGGGAAGCCATGTCAGGATTTTCGGCAGGGAACGCTGGAATGTGGAACAGCTCAGGACCCGTCTCGGCATCGTGTCACACGACCTCCAGAAGAACTACCTCACCGGTGCGCGCGGGATCAACGTCGTTCTTTCCGGTTTCTATGCGAGCATCGATACCTGGAGGCACCAGCAGTTCCGGGCTGGCGATATCGAAAAAGCCGAGTCGGTCATGGAACAGCTCGGTATCGGGCATCTCGCGAACAGGGAGTTCGGCACGATGTCGACCGGCGAGCAGCGGCGTTTCCTGCTCGGCAGGGCCCTTGTCAACGATCCCGATGCCCTCCTCTTCGATGAACCGACAACCGGTATGGACCTCAGGGCTTCTTTCATTTACCTGGAAATCCTCAGGAAGCTCATGCAGTCCGGCAAAACGGTTATACTCGTCACGCACCATATCGGTGAAATCCCGCCTGAGATCGGCAATGTCGTGCTTCTCAAGGAAGGGCAGGTCGCCGCTTCGGGCGGCAAGCGGGATATCCTCACTTCGGGACTGCTTTCGGCGCTCTTCGATTACCCGATGGACGTTGTTGCCGCCAACGGCTATTATCAGGTTTTTCCTGCCGATACAGCTTCCGGGACATGGTAGCGTTCCTGCAGTTGTTTCCTGCCGCGGCAAAGAGTTTCGCGGAACTTTTTATATCGAGAAAACGCTCTTATTGCAGAAAGGAATGATGATTGGCTTATTGGCAGTTATGGTGTCGTAGAATTGAAGAGTTGTTGTTGCTGCTGCGGCCCCCCATGCCGTGAAATGACCTGAACCGGATGATTACCCTGCGAACCGATGAAAATGGCCGTCCTTCATCGATTTTTCCTGTTTTTCATCAGGCTTTTTTCAACAAGTCATATCCGGGTCACGCAGGAATATGGATCGAATGGTCAGGGGAATAACGGCAATCGGTGCCTCTCTGTTCTTGGCGATTTTTCTGGCAGGCACCTCTCTTTTCGCGCAGAATGGCACCGGCTCAACGTCGCCGGTTCCGCCTCCTTCTTCAGGTTACAATTCTCCGGCACCGGCCCGTCCATCGCCGGTACCTTCGCCTCCGGCGGCTGTTACTGCTTCCCAGGTAAACAGTTCGATGATGATCCCCGAAGGGTTCGTCCGGCGCCCTCTCATGAAAGGTGAGACGCTTTCGGGGCTTTGCAGGGCTGATTCCGCATGTGAAGTCATTCTGATGAAAGTCAACCGCATCGATCAGCGGCACCTTTCGACCGGAAGAAACATCCTTGTTCCCGTTGACAACCACAAGTCGGCGCTTTACGTGCCGGTTCCGAAAGTGCTGCCTGACAGCAGGGGAGAGCGGGAGATAAGGATCTTTCTCAGAAGGCAGTACTTCGGAGCATATGAAAAGGGCCAGCTCTCTTTCTGGGGCCCGATTTCATCGGGGAAGAAGAGCAAGCGCACCCCTCCCGGCAAATTTTTCGTGAATTACAAACAGCGTTTCAAAAAATCCATTAAATATGACGATGCACCCATGCCGTTTTCCATCAATTTCAATCAAGGATATTTTCTGCACCAGCAGTCCATGCCCGGGTATCCGGCCTCGCACGGCTGCGTGAGGCTGCTTGAAATTGATGCACAGCGCCTTTTCTACTGGGTGAAGCTCGGAGATCCCGTCACCCTGGTGCTCGAACCCTGATCGACAGAAACTCCGGTTCCTGAGGACAGGCGGTCCCTTAAATCGAATATTTTCAATCATCATTCGGGGAAATCAACCGTTTTTCCGACTTTCAACAACCAACAAGCAAACAATTTATGGCACAGATCACATTCAAGGGTAATGCGGTAGAAACATCAGGGACCCTTCCCCAGGCGGGTTCGGAAGCGCCATTTTTCTGCCTGGTGAGGACCGACCTGTCGGATGCAGGGCCGGCGGACTTTGCGGGAAAACGGATGGTCCTGAATATTTTTCCCAGCCTCGATACGCCGGTATGCGCGGCATCGGTAAGGAAATTCAACCAGGAGGCCTCGTCTCTCGATAACACCGTCGTGCTCTGCGTTTCAGCCGACCTGCCTTTTGCGCACAACCGCTTCTGCGAAACCGAGGGGCTGAAGAATGTCATTCCCCTGTCGGTGTTCCGCTCACCTGAATTCGGCATCGACTACGGGGTCGCCATCACCTCGGGTCCGCTGAAAGGGCTTCTTTCAAGGGCCGTGGTGGTCGTGGATTCCGACGGTGTCGTCATCTATTCGGAACAGGTCCCCGAAATCGTCAACGAACCGGATTATGCGGCTGCACTGCAGGCGCTGGGATAGTTCCTTCCTCCGGAATGCACTGTTCCCGGAAAGCCGGTTTTTGTTCCCCGGCTTTCTGTTTTTCTACGTACATTCTACTTTCGCAAACTGCGCCGGCAGAACTTGCAGCAACAATAAATTCACGGAAGAATGCCCCCTGAAATGAACACTACCCTGTCCAGCCGTGTCGAAAAGCGTTTACGGGATATCGACTTCAGGTTTCTGGTTGATAACCGGAAATTCCACCCTTCTCCGGCCTCCTGGGCGGACGAGGTGCTTTATTTCCTTTTTCTCGACCGTTTTTCCGACGGCCGGGAGCAGGGCGGCTTCGGCGATATCGATGGCAATCCCGTCGATGCTGACACAGGAGCGGAAGCGACCCCTCTCTTCAACTTGCAGGCCGACAGCGGCTCCGCGGACCGCGATTCGTGGTTCGAAGCCGGAAAGAGATGGTGCGGCGGCACGATAGCCGGAATGAAGTCGAAGCTTGGCTACCTGTCCCGGCTCGGGATATCCGCGATATGGGTGAGCCCGGTTTTCAGGCAGGTTACCGGCAGCAGCGATTACCACGGCTACGGCATCCAGAACTTCCTCGATGTCGATCCGCATTTCGGCACCAGGGAAGAGCTCCGGGATTTCGTGAAGGCGGCCCACGATGCGGGTATCCGGGTCATTCTCGATATCATCATCAACCATGCGGGCGATGTGTTCGCCTACCAGGGCAACGAGCGTTATTTTTATTACGAAGGGTTTCAGTGGCCTGTAAACGGGTACCGGCTGTCGAGCGGCGAGCAGGGGAGCCTGCCGTTTTCCGGGCCTCCCGCGAGTTTCGAGAAAGGGGGATGGCCGGACGGGTCGGTATGGCCGGAGGAGCTTCAGCATCCCGATACCTGGACGAGAAAAGGGGAAATCAGGGGATGGGATACCTTCCCCGAATTTCTGGATGGGGATTTCTGTACCCTCAAGGATATCAATCTCGGAGAAGCCCCCAGGGACACAGAAGCCAAGGAGGACATCGAACGCCGGGTCGGCGGGTTCGTTCCGTCCCAGGCGTTGCGCCACCTCACCGATATCTACCGTTTCTGGATCGCCTATGCCGATATCGACGGGTACCGCCTGGATACCGTAAAACATATGGAACCCGGCGCGGTCAGGTTTTTTGTTACCGGCATCCATGAGTTCGCCGAATCGGTCGGCAAGGATAATTTCGCCGTCATCGGAGAAATAACCGGGGGCCGGGCATACGCAGAGACCATCCTCAGTGCGACGGGGCTCAATGCGGCGCTTGGCATCGACGATATTCCGGACAAGCTCGAATTTCTCGTCAAGGGGATGAGAGGTCCCGGCAATCCGGAAACAGCCGATCAGGAGGGATATTTCGACCTTTTCCGCAACAGCGTCCTCGACAACCGCAGGAGCCACCAGTGGTATACCCGTCAGATCGTCACCATGCTCGACGACCACGACCAGGTCGGCGTGCAGCACAAGTTCCGGTTTTGCGGCGATTCGGAGCGAAGCTCGCTGCTGCTGAAGCCGGCGCTTGCCCTGAACCTTGCCTCGGCAGGCATTCCCTGCATCTACTACGGTACGGAACAGGCATTCAACGGGGCCGACAAACGCCGGGATGACGATTCCTGGAGTGACGTTTTCCTGCGCGAGTGCATGTTCGGCGGGAATTTCGGGTCCTACCAGAGCACCGGCAGGCATTTTTTCAACGAACGGCACGAAGTCTACCGGTTCATCAGCGAACTCTCCGAGCTGAGGAGGCGCCACATCGCCCTGCGCCGCGGGAGGCAGTACCTGAGGCAGGTCTCCGAAAGCGGCCTGGACTGGGAGTTCTCCTATCCGGGACTGGTCAACGGCGAACTGCACTGGGTCATCGCCTGGTCGAGGATTTTCGATAAAGACGAATACCTCTGCGCGATCAATACCGATACCGAACGGGAGCTCTGCGTCTGGGCGGTGGTGGACGGAACCATCCACCGCTCTCCCTGCATGATGGAGTGCATCTTTTCGACCGATGCGCGTCAGATCGGCGAAACCGCGCCGGTATCGACGGCGAAGGGCGCGGCCCTGCGCATCAGGGTTCCTGCCGCCGGGTTTGTTGTGTACCGGTAACCGTCATATATTGTTCCTGAAAACAGTTATCGCAGGCTTTCAATGACAGGGAAACAAAACGGAGCGGCATGTTTACCGGAATTGTCAAGGATGTAGGCCGCATAAGCGGCATCACCCCCCGCAACGGCGGTTTGAGGCTGAGGGTGCAGTATGGGAATCAGGCCGAATTTGCCGCTCTTTCGATCGATGAAAGCGTGAGCGTCAACGGGGTCTGCCAGACCGTCGTGGCCCTCGGGGAAGGATGGTTCGAAGTGGACAGCGTCGAGGAAACCCTTTCCAAAACGACCTTCGGTTCGCTGCGTCAGGGTTCGCGGGTCAACCTCGAGCGTGCGCTGCGCCCGATGGACCGGCTCGGCGGGCACTTCGTGCTCGGGCACGTCGATTGCCCGGCAACGGTGGACGACCTGCGGGAGCTCGGTTCAAGCAGGGAGATCTGGTTCTCCTTTCCCGCGCAGTTCAGCCCGTTCATCGTTTCCGCAGGTTCCATCACGATCGACGGCGTGAGCCTTACGGTCGCCAGGCTCGAAAGCACCCGTTTCGCGGTGGCGGTGATCCCCTATACGGTAGCCCATACGACCCTCGATCTGCTCAGGAAGGGGAGCATGGTCAACCTCGAGTTCGATATCCTCGGCAAGTATGTGGCCCGTCAGATCGGAACGCACGTTCCCGAGGCAAGGAAGGACCCTCCCGTTTCCCTCATCGACGAATCCTGGCTGAGGGAGCGGGGGTTCTGAGCGATGGCGCGTGAAAACGACTTGCAGCCCGACCTGTTCGGCGTTCCGGGAACTTCAGGTTCGGAACCTCTTTTCCAGCCCCTTGCCGAAAGGGTTCGTCCCCGTTCGCTGGACGACATGGCGGGTCAGGCGCACCTGATCGGTCCGGACGGCCCGCTTCGCAGGTACCTGTCGACGGGCCAGCTTCCTTCCATGATCTTCTGGGGCCCGCCCGGATCGGGCAAAACCACGCTTGCGGAAATTTTCGCATCATCGATGAACTGCAGGTTCGAACAGCTTTCGGCGATCGATTCCGGGGTCAAGGATGTGCGCCGGGCGCTTGAAAACGCCGAGAAATCGAGGCGCGCCGGGCGCAGCACCATCCTTTTCATCGACGAAATCCACCGTTTCAACAAAGCACAGCAGGACACGCTGCTCCATGCCATCGAGCAGGGGGTGATCACCCTTATCGGCGCCACGACGGAAAATCCGTCTTTCGAGGTGAATGCCGCGCTCCTCAGCCGTATGCAGGTCTATGTGCTCAAACCCCTGACGGAAGCCGACCTCGCATCGGTCGTCCGCCGGGCGCTCAGGGAAGACCGGGTGCTGAAGGAGCGTCATGTGGAAATCGGCGACCACGATTTCCTGATGCAGTTTGCCGGGGGTGATGCGCGAAAGGCGCTCAATGCGGTGGAGGCGGCCGTTTCGCTCCTTCCCGCAAACATCTCCGAAGCCGTCGTCACCAGGGAGCTGCTTGAACGGGCCGTGCAGCACCATGCGCCGGTCTACGACAAGGGCGGCGAATACCATTACGACATCATTTCGGCATTCATCAAATCCATGCGCGGTTCCGATCCCGATGCAGCGCTTTTCTGGCTTTCGAGGATGCTGCAGGGCGGCGAGGACCCGAAATTCATAGCGCGCAGGATGGTGATTTTCGCGAGCGAGGATATCGGCAATGCCGATCCCTATGCCCTCACCCTGGCGATTTCGGTGTTTCATTCGGTCGAAGTGATCGGCCTGCCCGAGGCGAGGATCAACCTCGCCCAGGGGGTTACCTACCTGGCGTCGGCCCCGAAATCGAACGCGAGCTATCAGGGGCTCAACGAAGCGTCAGGTGACGCCGGGGCCTTCCGGAACCTTCCCGTGCCGCTCCATTTGCGCAACGCCCCGACGAAACTGATGAAGAACGAAGGGTATGGAAAAGGGTACCGGTATCCCCACAGCTATACCGGGCATTTTGTCGAGGAACGTTATTTTCCCGACGGACTCGATCCGAAGGCATACTACCGTCCAGGGGAGGAGGGCCGGGAAAAATACCTGCGGGAGCGGCTCGCCTCCCTCTGGCCCGGCCGCTACCGAAACTGATTGCCGTTATGCCGTTGCTCTTTGTATATTTATGCCGTTGCCTCGACTGCTGTTCGATGCCAGGCATATCCATCAAGAAAGTTCCAGTTATGAACAAGAGGTTAACACCGGTCCTGTTTTTCTTTTTCCTGCTCCTCGGTCCTGCGGCTTCCAGCCAGCTCTGTGCTGCCGAAAAACCGGAGGGAACGCCGATAACCCTCGACGATGCGGTGCGCATCGGTCTTGAAAAGAGCCGTACGCTTGAAATCGCCCGGCTCGACCGGCAGATGGCCGGCCAGAAAATCCGTGAAACCTGGTCGCAGGTGCTGCCCCAGATAACGGCGGATTTCACCTATACCCGCTCGATCAAACCGATGGTTATGTTTTTTCCGGAAAGTTTATTCGGAGGAAGTGGAAATTCTTTCCAGTCAATTGCAATAAGCGCAGACAATAGTGCAGTTGCCAACGTCAATGTCAACCAGTCTCTTTTCAACCTCTCCGCGCTTGCCGGCATCAGGGCGGCGAACACCGTCCGGAGGATGAGCGACGAGGCATACAGGAATGCCGAGGCCGGGGTGGTCACCGATGTCAAGATGGCCTAT